>CANHVO010000009.1 GCA_947463915.1 Planctomycetaceae bacterium | reverse complement strand
TGGATCCAACAAGACCCGCAGATCCCAGTAAGCATTTGGTACTTGACCGATGCATTGCATGTCGGTTTTCGTGTCGTCCGCCCGTTGCAAGAACCTAGCGACGAAGAGAAAAAAGCCTACTGGGAAGCGTCGTTGCCCATCATGAAAGAACGACCAGTCCCGCTCGAGCGTTAGGCGAGCGGCAGGACGAAAACTACCAGTTGTAGTTTGGGACCATTGTCCCGAACGAATAAACGGACGGGACAATGGTTCCATCCTACAGTAGATCTAGGTCTGCCAATCGCCTCAAAATACATACGCCAACAAACGAATCACTCCCCCCTTCCTTCCTTTCCATGTTCTAATTCCAGGAGCTAATCAATGACCCACCAAGAAACAGTCTCTTCGAATGACGCGAGTCGTCGTTCCTTTTTGAAAAGCACCAGTGTTGCCGCGACAGCCGGCGTAATGGCATCGAATCTTTCGCGAAGCGTTCACGCAGGTGAAGACAACACGATCCGTATTGCTCTCGTTGGCTGCGGCGGACGTGGCTCCGGAGCTGCGGCTAATGCATTGACCGTCAACAACGGACCTGTCGAATTGGTCGCGATGGCTGACGTCTTCGACTATAAGCTCAAGGCTTGCTACGAAAGTCTCAAGGCCCAGTTCCCAGACAAAGTCAAAGTATCGCCAGATAAGCAGTTCGTTGATTTTGATGGTTACAAAAAGGCCATGGATTGCTTGCGACCTGGCGACATCGTTGTCATGGCAACTCCGTGTGCTTTCCGATGGGTTCAATTTGAATACGCCATTTCCAAAGGCCTGAATGTCTTCATGGAAAAGCCAGTCACAGCAGACGGCCCTTCAAGCCGAAAGATGCTTGAACTCGGAAAGCTTTCTGTTGAAAAGAACTTGAAGGTGGGTATCGGCCTGATGTGCCGTCACTGCGATGCGCGCGGTGAACTGTATCGCCGAATCAAGGGTGGTGAAATCGGCGACATCATGTTGATGCGAGCTTATCGTATGGCAGGACCAACCGGCTCAGCGGCCACGGAGAAAAAGCCGGATGACATGAGTGAATTGATGTACCAAATCAATCGCTTCCACGGCTTCCTGTGGGCAAGCGGCGGAGCTGTCAGCGACTTCTTGATCCACAACATCGATGAATGCTGCTGGATGAAGGACGCATGGCCAATCAAGGCTCAGGCGAGCGGTGGTCGTCACTATCGCAACGAATGCGTGGATCAAAACTTCGACACCTATTCTATCGAATACACATTCGAGGACGGTGCAAAGCTGATGGTCAATGGCCGGACCATTCCTGGTTGCAAAGACGAGTTTGCGAGCTACGCGCACGGCACCAAGGGATCGGCGGTTATTTCGACCGCTTCCCACTCGCCTGCCAAGTGCAAGATCTACAGCGGCCAGTTGATGACCAAAGCGAATTTGCAATGGCAGTATCCGCCGAACGAGCCAAGCCCTTACCAGTTGGAATGGAACCATCTCATTGCTGCCATCCGCGACAACGAGCCGTACAACGAAGTGGAACGCGGCGTGCAGGCATCAGTGGTAACCAGCATGGGCCGTATGGCTGCTCATACAGGAGTGGAGGTCACTTACAACCAGATGCTGAATTGCCCGCATGAGTTCGCACCTGGCATTGAGAACATGACTTACAACAGTCCAGCCCCAGTTTTGGCGGACAAGAACGGGAAGTATCCGGTCCCACAACCAGGTATCATTACCGATCGCGAATACGCTGAGAACGCGTAAATCCTAGCTCGGCACTTAGTGCCGTGATTTTCGATACCATACAAAATAGCAGCCACGCGTGGCTGCTATTTTGGTAACTTGCCCCCGTAACGGCTTGTTGATTTACTCGTTGAACAGTCAGCCGTAGGCGTACTGTGCTTATTAGAAAGTACGCCTACGGCTGACTGTTAAACAAAGTGCTCCTCGCTCACGCGTCGGGTTACCAAATCTCACATCACCAATTCACTCTATTGAAATCCCATGAAAACGCTTACCCAAGTATTTGCCTTTTGTCTGTTATGCTTGGGAAGCTCATTCGGCAACGCTGACGATCGACCCAACGTTGTGATGATCATCTCTGACGACCACGCCTGGACCGACTACGGCTTTATGGGGCACAAGGTTGTTCAAACGCCAAACATCGATCGCTTGGCAAAAAGCGGTCTTACTTTTCGACGGGGATACGTGACCAGTAGCCTATGCTGCCCGAGTCTGGCCAGCATCATCACGGGAAAGTATCCGCATCAACACAAAATCACCTCAAACGATCCACCCATTCCAGCAGGAATGACTAACGCCGAGTTCAATCGCTCCCCACTCTTTCAGGAAGGTCGCGAACGAATGAACAAACACATGGAGGCATGTGTTACTCTTCCCAGACTTCTCAAAGAAAATGGTTATCAATCCTTGCAAACAGGGAAATGGTGGCAAGGCGATTACACACGTGGCGGTTTCACCGACGGCATGACTAAAGGTGGTCGGCATGGCGATGATGGGCTAATCATCGGACGCAAAACGATGGAGCCTATCACTTCCTTCATGGACAAGTGTGTCGCGGCCAAGAGCCCTTTCATGGTCTGGTACGCACCTTTGCTGCCCCACGATCCGCATACGCCACCAGACCGATTGTTAGAAAAGTACAAAGTCAAGACCGATTCGATTCACATCGCGAGATACTGGGCCATGATCGAGTGGTTTGACGAATCCGTAGGACAATTGATGGATGGTCTCAAGGAACGAGGACAGCTAGAAAACACGATCGTGGTTTACATTGCGGACAACGGTTGGATACAGAGTCCAGACAATCCTCGTTATGCGCCGAAGTCCAAACAATCGCAGTACGATGGCGGAGTCAGAACCCCCATCATGATTCATTGGCCCAAGAGAATTGCAGCGAAAATGTCCGACGAATTGGCGCAATCGATCGACTTGCTTCCGACCTTACGTAGCGCCCTAGGACTAGCGGTCGACGCATCGTTGCCTGGGATTAACCTGCTGGATGAAAAAGCGGTTGCATCGCGAAAGGCGATTTTTGGCGAGTGCTTCACCCACAATTCCAATGATTTGGACCGACCTGAGAAAAGTTTGCGATGGCGTTGGATGATCGAGGGCAACAAGAAGTTGATTGTTCCAAATGTCTCGGTTGAATCCAAAGCGGAAACGGAACTTTATCAATTGGATTCCGATCCGACGGAAGTTAGCAA
This sequence comes from Planctomycetaceae bacterium, assembly GCA_947463915.1. Classification (GTDB taxonomy): domain Bacteria; phylum Planctomycetota; class Planctomycetia; order Pirellulales; family Pirellulaceae; genus JBKCUI01. Next base: position 48,887 of record CANHVO010000009.1, on the reverse strand, counting down.
CTTGGCAGGCATTCAGAGCGAGACTGTGTTGGAGCTAAGAAAGAAATTGGATAGCTGGTGGGGTCCGAATCTGTAGTCTGCGGACACAATTGTCTGCGGCTACAATTGATTACGTAGCGAAAGTCGTCAAGACTTTCGGCGATTCTGTAGGACGAGCGACGGGGCCTTTATTCCGAGCACGACGCGCAAGTTTTGAAGTTGCACTGTATTGAGAAATGTAGCTGAATTCGTGAGAATTCAGACATTTTGCAATTAAGGCGAGGCCAGAATTCTCACGAATTCTGCTACGAAATCGCAAGTGTGCAACTTCAAAAAGCGCAAGCTAGTGAATTTGCTATCCAATTCACTAGCTTGCGCGTCGTGCTAAGCTATGTTTTAGCTTGCCGCTCGCCTAACAACCGAAACTCTTGACGAGTTTCGCTACCGATGGAGTACGAGTTTCGCTACCGATGGAGTACGAGTGAACAAGAACAATCCGACCATGAAGAAAGCGAACTTTCTCCGAGATTATCTTTGCCGGCTGCTTCTCACGACCTTGAGCTTAGTGCTATTGATCTCACCCCCAGTGGCAGCCCAGACGCTCAAACCGCTACCGTGGGTGGCCGAAGCGCCTGGGGAGTTTGTTCGGTTAATCGATCGAGGGAATGTTAGGATTGTCGTAGATGATGATCTCGTGAAAAAGGCCGGCAAACAAGCGTTAACCCTGTTCAAATTCGTCGTCGCCTACGATTTCAAGTATCGACATCAAACACTCGGTTACGATCCGGAGACCAATACTTGGCAGTCCAAGATTGAGGCCTGGATGGACCAGCCCAAAATCAAGATCGAACATAAGATATGTCTGAAATCAGACTTTCAGCCAGCATCCCCTTGGGAATCCAGATTGCTCCGTCATGAGTTTGACCACGTCGCAATCAGCAGTGACCCTCGCATGTTGAAAATCATGAAGCGTGTTTTGCAGCAGCGTCGCGAATGGACGGGGAAATGGGTACAGCCAAATTCCCCTTCGGAACAAGATATTCGGATCGCCATTTTGGAATCGATCACAACGGAGGTCAGTGCGTTAGAAAAACTCGTTCAGACGCAATATGACATGTTAGACCTGGAGTCATCGCAAGGCACGGCAGAAATTGAGGCAAGGAAATCCTTCTTCCAGGGGCTCTATTCGATCGAGGGTATAGAAAAGTGCAAATACGCGCTAACGCCATCCATGCGAGAATTTGTGAAGCAAAAAATCTCAATCCCCTCGATCTTAAAGGAGGTCGAAACACATTATTTGTTTCTGCACCCTTAGTTGCGAGGGCAATGCGTTGCCAGAACTCGGAATTTTTGCGACGAACGCCTTGGTTCTTTGTAGGTGGGGTGGTCCGCGGTGTATACTTCCAGGCTAGCATGTTGGTGTACCGGCTTCAGCCGGCGGCAAGTTGGGGCACCGGCTTCAGCCGGCCTAGCTTGTTGCACGGCAGCGACTCAAAAACTGAAATTATGATTCGAGACAGGGTAACGAATGGGACATTGGGAAAGTGCAGGGATTCCGGACGACTTTGACGGCGTGGTGAGGCTGTTTCCACTACCCAATTTGGTTCTATTTCCGCACGTTATCCAAGCCCTTCATATTTTTGAGCCACGTTATTGCGAGATGCTTTCCGAAGCCCTTGAATCCGACCACTTGATCACAATTGCCCTTTTGGTTCCAGGCTGGGAAAGTCAGTTTCAAGGGAAACCGAATCTCGGAAATACCGTTTGCATCGGCCGTATCATTTCGCATACCCCTACCGATGATGGTCGCCACAACATCCTGATGGCCGGCATTCAACGGGCACGGATCATCGAGGAATTGGATGTGGATACGAGTTTCCGACAAGCCCGAGTCGAGCTGATTCCCGATATCGTACCGGACGAGTTTCGCGAGTCAGCGGAAGAACATCGAAAGACCTTGTTGAGCGTATTTCGCGCCATGATCCCTCAGGATGCGGCGAATTCCAAAACATTTGCCGACTTGCTGACTCAACAATTGCCCTTAGGAATTCTGACCGACATTATTGCGTATGCGGTCAACTTGCCGATCGCGATCAAGCAATTGCTGCTGGGGGAGGCCAACGTCCAAATCCGATTTGAGACGCTAATGGACCATCTCGAGCCGCTGCTAGACGGTTCCTCCAATACAGCAATCGATTCATTACATCCCACGCAATCTCCGCAAAGCAGCAAGAGCTTTCCACCGCCGTTTAGCGACAACTAACCTGCTCTTTCGAAGTAGATCGATGTGCTTCGACCATTTTTGACGTGCAAGAAACGCAAACTGAACACGTGACGAAGTTTTCCCGTCTCCGAAACAAGTTGATGTTTTCCGATAATGCCGATTGTGGCGATTTTCACTTTATTCCGTCTAAATAACCAGTGAATTTCCAGACAGCTCTTTTTTGGTACGTGCGATTGCAAGCAATAGTATCGAGTTGCGGTTCGTCATCTCGTCCACCTAGGAAGACTCATGCTTGGCATTCCTTTGATTCCCATCAGTCACCTTACCCTTTCTAGCCTTTTCCCTGTTGGTACAGATGTTTATTTGCGGCCAAAAGGTGCAAAAGAGGCGATGCTTTTTTTGGCTGCCGACCAGATTGCGACAGAGGAAGCATTAGAGCTGCTTGCAGTATCGAAAGACATCAAGCTCTTCATAAGTCAAACCGAATGCCAGAAGTTTCAAAAACACCTTCGAGATAATTTTGATTTGTGGTTTGAGAATGATGCGGTACCGGCCAAAAACAAAGCCGCAATGCTATCGGAAGTTATTCGAAATGTTCTTTCCGATGAGTTTACTCGAAACGACACCAACAGTATCGTCGACGCTACGAAACAACTCGGTGTTCATATCGCAAGGCTTGCTACGGAGAAATCATTGACGGGTGCTGAGCTTTGCCAAATCCTTCATCATGACTATGGAACTTTTACCCATTCCGGCAACGTTGCCTTCTATTGCTCATTGTTAGCCGCCGAATTGGGATACGCGAACGAGGAGCTTGCGGAAATCGCCACAGGTGGTCTTCTCCATGATCTCGGAAAACTCGATATCGACGAACGAGTTTTAAACAAACCCGGCAAGCTTGACGAATTCGAATTTCGCATCATCAAAGAGCATCCGCTGGGGGGATTTCGCAGGCTCACTAAGGTTAATGAAGCCACACGGATACAACTACTCATGACATACCAACATCATGAGCGAATCGATGGTAAAGGGTATCCCGTAGGAATCGGCGGTGATGAAATTCACATCGCGAGCCGCATATGCTCGGTCGCAGACGTATTCGAGGCGATGACTAGCAATCGCCCCTATCGAGGTGCACTGTCCCATAAACAGACCCTTGAAATCATGACCGAAAGTGTAACTCAAGCTTTTGACAAGGAGGTGTTCGAATGTTGGAAAACGATCGTCAGCAGTCGTTTGGGCAACTAATTGCATCGCTTGAGATGCGTATCCAGTTAACGGACTCGCTGATGGAGTTGTTCGGGTCCGAACGCAGTGTGGCTCGAACCAACCTCTTTGAGCTAAGAGCTTCGACTCGGTTTCCTTGCCATGGTGAGTGCATCACGCGAGTCGCAGACACCACTTTCCGAATGCCTGGACAAGAATTGGAATCCAGGGCGATCATACAAGATTTGTCACGCAAGGGAGTAGGAATAATTACGCATCAGCAATGGTACCCCGAACAAGCGTTAGAGGTACAAATGCCGACTGCGACGCTGTCAACTCGCGTAGCAAGAACACGTAAACTAGGTCCCTTTTGCTTCGAAGTTGGCGTGATCATTGTAAGGCACGAAATCAGCGAAGAGTCGTAAACACTATTCGACAATAATCTTCTTCATGTTGTCGTCCGGCATTCTGTCGATCAAAAAATTCCTCGGATCGATTCCAGCTTGAAACGGTTTGGAATCGACGGTGAATTCAAGCTTGTGTTTGCCCGACGTTAGTTGAACGCGTTCGCGATGGAGCAGTTCACCATATCGCTTGCCTGCGTCTGGTTTGGCAAAAGCGCCAATTTCCATCCAGTCGTTCATCTCCGTCTCGGTTTCCAGCCCTTTTTCGTCTGCCTTGAACTTGCTGCACTCGACTTCGATCTGCACCAAATATTTCCCATCATCCTGTTTCGTCGCCTTGGCATCGATGGTTCGATTGGCAAAGATAGTGATATCCTCGAAGAGGTCCTTGATCAAATACTGTAGCTCTTCCGGTGTTTGCTTGCGAAGTCGGTCGACCAATGCGTGCGACGTAGGGTAGGGCGGACCTTGGTAGGCGTACGCCTCGATAATGTCCTTGAGCGCGGCATTGATTCGCTTTTCTCCGATCATTTCAGCAAGGTAATAGAGTGCCACGCTCCCTTTTCGGTAGTGAATGTATCCTTGACTTGGGTCAACCGAAATCAAAGGACGTTCCTTGAGTCGCTCAGCGCCTCTTGATCGAAGATAGGAATCCATTTCATACTTTAGAAACTTATGCATCATGTCAGGTCCGTATTCTTTTCGCATGATCATCAAGGCTGTGTATTGAGCCAGCGTTTCGGAAAGCAACGTTGCCCCTTGCATCCTCGCGCCAACGACCTGGTGCGCCCACCACTGGTGCGCCATCTCATGGGCAACAACATAAAAAACCATATCGATATCGTCCGGTTTGTTCAGTCGAGCGATAAATCCGATACTCTCAGAATACGGCATGGTTCCTGGAAACGCTTGAGCAAACGAAGCCACACGCGGAAATTCAATGATCCGTGCTTGCTTGTGTCGGTAGGGGCCAAACTCCGTTCCGCAATAGTCCAGTGCCGCCTTGATCGACTGCGACATTCTAGGGACATTCCACGCGTGTTCAGGATGATAGTAAACTTCCACATCGATATCTCCGGACTTGGAACGCTCTACTTCGTAACGAGCAGAGATGAAGGAGTAGAAGTTGAGGGACGGGTGATCCAACTTGTATTTAAAATAGTTCCGACCATCCTTATTCCATTTCTCGATGAGAGAGCCTGGGGCAACTGCAATTTGGTCCCCCGAAGTGCTGATGGTCGTTTCTACGTTTACCCAATCCGCATCTTGCCCCACATAGTGAGACTGACAAGCGACGCCACATTCCCGAGTAAGAGTCGGCACGCTTTCGGCGGGCTCCAGCTTGTATTCTTTTCGTTTGTTTGGGTCCATGATTCGTCGGTCCGGGTCGTAACCAAAATGAGGAGCGATCGAATTGTTAAAAAAGGACCCGTTCTGAACAATTTCCTGATTGCTCACTTGATTCTCGATCCCGCGAGATTTGCTCTGCACCACAAAACTCATGTCAATCGACTGACCTGGTTCTAATGCAGGCTGGAGCCGATACGTTTGGCACGCAAGTTGTTTGTCGTCTCGTTCTAACTTCGCATTCGGGATCTCAAGGGTCGTCTCATAAGTGGGAGCTAGATTGACATAAAGCGTGTCGATTGCCGTATCCGACTTGTTCAATATCGATTGCTGGCCGGACATCCTCATGCTTCGGGTTTCAGGATAGATGTCGATCTCGTATCGAACGCTCGTCACTTTGGGTTGAGGTACGTTCTCGAATTTCGAATATTCGTTTTCGTAACGAACTAGCCTTTTTTCCTGCTCGACGCTTCCAACAAACGAATTTAGGAACTGCGTGTTGTAGACCAGCCAAGCACCTTGCGCAAACATAGCAAGTACAGAAACTCCCGCGAATGCTTTTGACGCTGTAGAAGTCGACTTGACACCTTCGGCGAGCCTCGACCGAATCGACTTGGGAACACCACGATGCATCGCAATCGAGCAAATCCACAACACGATCGCTGCGCCTGCTATCCAATATAGCGAGTGGGCTACCAGTCCAGAAACATAGGGAGCGACACCGAACATATCCGAGTAGACATAGGTCGGCAGGCGTCCGAACCGAACCATAATGGAATCGATACGCATCCATTCCCAAACAAATGCATTGAGAATCAAGATTACGATGAATGCAAAGTAGCCGACATACTTATTGGGCGAAAACGTATGCGCAAGCATGGCCAGAACGATGAAGAAACCGAATCGCAACGTCTCGATTAAAACAAGCTCAAACGCGTACACCCCAGGCTGCAATCGATTGAAGCCATAGAAAAGCTGGACGGAACAACTGAGCAGAATGGTCACCGTCAAAATGGACAAGACGAGGGTTAGCAAGGAAATCAGCCGCGACACGACAAACACGCTGTTCGGTACGGGAGTCGCACCAATAATCTCTTGAATCTTGCTGTCACGATCACGCCATACAAGAACTCCAACAAAGTAAATGATCACCGGAATCAGAAATCCAAACAAAGCCCCTCGAACAATGTCGACCATCTTATACGTCACAGGGAAGGAACTGAGTCCGTACCCTTCGGTAGCGCTCATAAACAACCCTACACTTGTGTTGAGCATGGCTGCGAGCAAAATGACAATGAAGGCAGGAGTTCGCATCACCGCGAACACATCCAACCGTGTGCACGAGCGCAGCTGTGCCAACCAACTCGTGTGAGGCTTTACCTTTGGCCATTCTCCCAAAACAGAACTTTTATCCAATTTCAAGTCACCACTTAACTCGGTCGATTTTCGGCCCCGTACTCGTCCAGTTTCGAACGAAAATCGCCAGCCAGCGAAAGCAAAAATGAGAAGCGCCGCTATCAGCCAAATGACGCGATTCAGAATCAGGATACCACTCACCGGAAGCACCCAATGGTTGCGTTGATCGACGGTCCAATACTTGGTCAGCACGGAATACGGAGCACCTCCCAATGGATCGACCAGCATCGCGATGGTTTCGTTGTTGATATCACTAAGTATTGCTTGCGAAATGCCATAAGCAACCATCAACATCAATACACCGAGGAACGAGTACATTGTGTTGCGTGTCCAAGCCGCGATGGCGAATACAACGGAACCGACGAGCAGAGTATTCGGAAGTGCGAAAACAAGCATTCCGAGAGCGTGTGCATCCCAACGAATCGGCCCCCAACGCTCGGCATCGATGTTCGGCATAGCCCCCGCAATAATCATCCCAACAGAAATGCCCAACGATGGAATCAATGCGATCAAGGTCGCTGCAACGAAACGCCCGACGAGATAATTCCATTTCCCAATCGGCTTACTGAACAATACATCGGAAAACTTAGTTGCAAAGTCACGAGAAGCCGCAGAATCGTAGATCGCGGATACCATCAATGCCGCTAGCAATCCGGCTGCGACATAATATTGCATAATGACAAACGGCGCATTGCGGTGCGTATTTCCAATTGCAGCACCTACTTGCACATTGTCGGATCCGGTCGCAAAGCCGAAGAGCAACGCGACGATCCCGAGAAAAATATAGACCATAAAACCGCGTGTCCAGAAACGCAGTTCGAACTTAAAGAATTCCATTTGTGTTGTATCGCTGAGCTAGGGAATGAATCAGGAGGGCTGCACGCGAGTTAGGCGACTCGAGAGCAATGCTTGATTTGGCTAAAGAAAACATCCTCGAGATTGGGGGCGACAGCGGCGAATCCATTTCCTGGATTGGTCTCACTATACACATGCACAACTGGGCGTCCCTCAATGAGCTTGTTCGAGATGACATCCATCTCCGATTGACACTTTCGAAGCTCTTCCTTCGACATCGACTTGGCCCAAATACGTCCTTCCAAAGAGACTTCTGCTTGGCTTGGCGACCCCGCAAAGAGAACGCGACCGTTATTGATAATCGACATGTTCGTGCAGAGTTCTTTGACGTCTTCCACAATGTGCGTCGACAAGATCACGACCACGCTTTCCCCAACTTCGGAAAGCAAATTGTAAAAGCGATTGCGCTCCCCCGGATCAAGTCCTGCTGTCGGCTCATCAACGATCAACAGTTTCGGATCACCCAAAAGGGCCTGTGCAATTCCAAATCTCTGACGCATTCCTCCTGAGTAGTTTGCTACCGACTTACTACGAACGTTGTACAAATTAACTCGCTCAAGCAGTCCTGCCACGATTTCGCGTCGTTCTACTGAGTTGCGTCCAACTCCCTTGAGCGTCGCAAGGTGCGTTAAAAGTACGGTCGCGCTCGTGCGAGGGTAAACACCGAATTCCTGAGGTAGATACCCAAGAAGCTCTCGAACTTCTCTTTTGTTGTTGAGCACGTCGAGCGTACCGAGCATGGCACTGCCAGAGTCAGCGGTTTGCAAAGTCGCTAATGTCCGCATTAGAGTCGACTTCCCGGCCCCATTAGGCCCCAACAAACCGAACATGCCGGTCGGAATCGTCATCGAGACATTGTCAAGCGCTCGAACCCCGCCTGGATAGGTCTTGGACAAATTCTTGATTACCAGTTGCATAAGCAGCTCAAAGGAAAAGTGTTTTCGGGATGAGAAAAAGCGTTCAAAATAGGTTTTTCGATTCCAGGTGTGGTAGGTATACGAAATTGGCCCAGGCGTGAGGAGGCCGCTCGTATTACGCGACGGCTATTCGAAACAGAACTTCCGATCTTGGAAAAACCGAACCCTTGAGCCAGTCTGTGACAACTACCCTTTAGCCGACACCGCAGTGAAATCCGGGCGCGAAAATGGAAGGGAAATCGACACATTGCGCTGAGCTCCACCAATTGTGTTGCCTAGCCCAGAGAATCCCACAGGTTTACCCTGTGGACGCTTGGGTTTTCCGCTGACAAAATGTCGCATCATGATCCTCGCTTTGCCGCCGGATTTGCCGCAGGCAAATCCGGCGGCAAAGCGAACGAGGGAGGCGTTAAGGGTGTAGCGGAAAACCTAAAGATCCGCAGGGCAAGCCTGCGGGGATTTGATATCGCCATAGACAAAATACTAGCGATCACGACGAGTGTCGGAAAATCCCTTTAATTTGCCAAATGCAGGTGTAAGGAATTGCATCAACAACCGTGTAACTGACAGAATGCAGCTTTCCCCAGGAGGTACCGATGGCGATTCCCGACACACGACACTCATTGATTCGACGATTGGTCGATCGAGCAGATGCGTCCGCGTGGTCGGAGTTTTGCACGGTCTACGAGCCGGTCATCTATCGATTTGCCAAGCGATTTAACCTTCAAGACGCAGACGCTCGCGAAGTATCCCAGGAAGTCCTCCTGACTGTCAGCCGAAAAGTGGAATCCTTCGATACGCTCGCAAACGGCCGCTTTCGAGGTTGGCTATCGAAGCTAGCTCGCAACGCCGCCGTTGACTTGCTCAGAAAGCGGCGAGAACGACCAACCGGAGGGAGCGACATTTTTTGGCTCCTCTCGGTAGTCCCCGCATTCGATTTGGAGCCATCGCAAGCATTTCTACAGGAAGCTCGCCATCAGCAGTTTCACTGGGCGGCCGAACAAATAAGACAATCGAGTCAACCCATGACTTGGCAAGCGTTCTGGCTCACAGCAGTCGAAAATTTGCCTGCAACGGATGTCGCACACAAGCTTGGTATGAACGTCGGTTCGGTCTACGTTGCTAGGTGTCGTACTCTAGCTCGCATCAAAAGCTTAATCGAACCTTTCTTGGAGGAGGACGCATCGTGATCGCTTACCGTGATGAATGCGATTCGCAGTTGCTGGTTGAGTTGCTACATGCTCGACTGGATCGTGTCGAGGAGGAGCAAGTAACCATCCACCTCGAACGCTGTGCAGCATGTCGGCAAGAACTGGATCAGCTCACAGCTCCCGACGCTTGGTGGCAAGATACCCAATCCATCTTGAAGGATTCAGATTCGCTTGCGACCCCGGTTGAGATCGCACCAAGCCAACCGATCGACAATGCAGTGGCTTGGGTAGTGAACCTTCTCAAGCCAGCAACAAACATCAATGCAATTGGCATGCTCGACCATTGGCCGGTCCGCGAAGTGATCGGTCAAGGAGGCATGGGGGTCGTTGTGAAGGTATGGGACGAGGAGCTACATCGACCGCTGGCAGTGAAATTGCTTTCGCCGATGCTGGCTAGCAGCGGAGCATCGCGTCAGCGATTCTTTCGAGAAGCCCAAGCAGCAGCGGCCGTTGTGCATCCCAACATCGTCCCAATTTATACGGTAGCCACCGAAAGTGTTTTGCCCTATTTGGTTATGCCGTTCGTAGCCGGGGGGAATCTGCAACAACGAATTGATCGCGAGGGGCCACTGCCGCTAACAGAAGTTCTATCAGTCGGCGTGCAGATTGCTGAGGCCCTGGTAGCCGCGCATCGCTTTGGTCTCGTTCATCGCGATATCAAACCAGCAAACATTCTGCTGGATGATGGTGGACACCGAGTCTTGTTAAGCGACTTCGGATTGGCTCGAACTATTGATGACGCGTCACTGACCAACAGTGGGATGGTAGCTGGCACTCCGCAGTACATGAGCCCAGAACAAGCTCGAGGAATGTCGATCGACCATCGTTCGGACTTGTACAGCTTAGGAGCGGTGCTCTACGCGATGGCAACTGGCCGTCCGCCAGTGCGCGGCGATTCGACTTTGGCTGTGTTGCGGCGAGTCGGCGAAGACCAACCCATTCCGGTCTATGAGATCAACGAGACCATGCCGCTATGGCTGGATCGTTTGATCCAACGCTTTCTGGAAAAGAAAGTGGAGTTGCGAATCGCGAGTGCGTTAGACGCAGTCGAGTTGCTGCGATCGTCATTGGCCCATGTGCGGGCGCCTGTTCGAAATCCGCTCGTCAAAGAACTTCAGACTCCATCACGTTCATCACTTTCAAGGAGAATTCTTGCCGTTGGACTATTGGCTGCAATGCTAGTTGTCGGTTACGTTTCTTGGCCAACCAAGCCATCAACCGAAAAAGTAGCAACGGTTAGCAGTCAAAAACACTACAACAAAATAAGCAACAACCAATTCACCGCCAAGGACGAAATGTCCTTTGACTCAGATATTCCAACTCGCCTAAACGAGCTCGAATCCAAACTGCAAGCAATTCGTGAGAGTATTCCAAAGTAGCAGGCGCATTCCATGTACCGTAGTCCATAAACCAAGCGTTTTCGAATAGTGGACTTCCTAAGCCACAACCGATCACAACGAAATCAACTTTTTGAAAGGCATTTAACCATCATGGAAAACAACGCGAACCCAAGCACTGATCAACTTGCTGGCTCACCCCCTCAGGGCCGAAGACCCGTTCGTAAACGACTTTTGTGGGTTGTCACCGGATTTTGTTTGCTCGCCTTAGTTTCATTTTTTGCATGGCAGATGTCTGAGTCTCGCGCATTAGCGATTGCGCGGGCTCAGGCAGTTGCAGCTGGTCAGCCTCTACAAAATTCAATCGTGCCACCAATTGACGCAAGATACGGGCAAGCGCAACCGGTCTACTTCCCAAAACCTAACGGTGTGCCCTATAGCGCTTCGGCTCCCAGCACCTTTTATCCAAGCACCTTCAACGGTCAACAATTATCTTCGTACCAAAACGCCCAGCTATATCCAAGCTCCTCACCTACTCCATTTATCGGCAGCAACACATACGACGCACATGAATCCCAATTGGAGTCCCGGATTCAACAAATAGCACTTCAGTATCGAAGTGCGGAGCTGGGGAAGAAGGAAAGCATGAGCCAAGCGTTGACACATTTTTTAACCGAACTCTTTGATGCCCGTCAAAAGGCTCAATCGTCACGCGTCGAAGCACTTAAAGCGGAAGTCCAACAAACGCAAGAATTGCTCGACAAACGCTTGCAGAACAAATCAAAAATCATCGAGAGACGCGTCAAGGAGCTGACTGGCCAGCAAGACGAACTGAGTTGGAATGCCTCAGTGCCCGTCGCAAACCCAAGTTCACCTCGCTACGAGAATAATCCACTTCAGCCCCCAATTCAAACATCCGCATACGACGCTCGAACAAACAGCACGGTCCCAATGGCTGGAACTCTACATCAAGCGCCATCTTATCCGATTCCGTCTACAACACCGTCAGACAACTACCCTTCGTCTTCGCCTGTTTCGTTTCCTCCGACATCGCCTGTCATTGACAATGCCCTAAGTCAAACGATTCGAGCGAGCGATTTAAATGTTGATGAATCTTTGCCAACTCCAAGTGCAAATCCCAATCCAACACCGACATCTCTCCCATTCAACGCAAGCCCATCGAGCAACAATCCTGTCAACGCGCCCTTGGAATTAGGCCCTCCCTCAAATTCACCAGCAAGCAACAATCCTGCCAGCATAACCCTGGAATCGCAACGTTCCTTCATGAACATTGGATTCAAGCTCAAAGGGCTAATGCGGCAATTGGAGGGAGAACAATCCATCAAGGGCGCCACAAAAGTAAAGAGCGAGATCGAGGAAACGAAGGCCGTTTGGGAGTTTGAAAAGTCTAGTTTGGAGTCTGAGCTAGAGTCGGCCGAGTCCGAATACCAACTCGTAACGAAGCAGCTTGTACAGGCGATACAACAGGTGGACATTCAACAAGCCAGGGTAAATGCGGGCACCTCAGCCGACGCACAACTAAATTTCTCCAAAGCGGAAGTTTCAAAGTCCGAAGTTGAACGTCAATTGCTCCAACTTCGATCTCGCATGACCACCATCAAAAAATCGATCGACTGGATGGAGAATTTCTTTAAGGAAAAACCGATTAGCCCGCCAAGTGCCGTTGCCGTGCCCGAAGCCTCACCGCTTGTAGGGTCCTAATGAAGAAAAAGAATGATAGTCGACCGGTTTCCAAGAGGCAGGTTAGTACAGTGTAGTTGTGGCCATGTGCTCGCTTGAAAGTGCAAACCAAAGCGATGCGAGGGAAAATCCTGCGACTAAATCGCGAATGCGATGACATTTTTAAGCCTGGGGTAAGTTCGCACCGCGAACGAAACCCCAGGTATCACGCCCCAAGTGCCGCAGAGCTCTGAAGGAGCGGCATTGGCTGTGAATCATACTTCACCCCAAGGCCATGTTGCTAATCAGGATAAGTAGTCTATGCAGAAATGCCGTCGCTTTGCGACTCTCAGACAATCCATTCGCTGCCTACCACGGATTTCATCCGTGGCTATCTAATTCCACTGCTCCGCAGTTGTCCGTGGCTATCAATTGCCACTGCTCCGCAGTTAAAGATGCGGCAATTGCGTTGCCGAAAAACAAGAATTCCAAAATATCGCAACTCATTGCTGCCTAGCGGCTTACGTTCACGTTGCTCAGCGCTCGACTTGTCGAACGCCAAATAGCGTGTAGAGTTATTCTTATGTGCACAGCCTAGTCGATTCGATGGTAAACACCAAAGAATCGTGCGGGGGAACCAATAGTGCGGCGTTGAATTTCGGTTCAATGGTACGCACAGGGGCTTAGGTGTCGATTGCGACGCCAGGATTATTCCGATCCCAGCCCGTCAGCTAACCTCGTCGGCCGATCGCAAGATGTTCTTGCAATCATGGAAAGCAGTTCTACGGAACAAGCTAGTGCATCATCGTTGAGCTGTTTCGATGAACACGCAATTTTGATTCGAGCTGAGTGCAGGAATGCTAACGCTCGAATTCAGTTCTATTCTATCTATCTGATTTCGCGCGATACCACATTCTTGGTTCTTAGGGTGTTTCTATTGCTGTGCGCACCGAGCTGCTCCCTATTGGAGGTAGCCCATGGCTATGTACGTCTTGTTCGGGCAAACCAGTTGGTTTGCGTTTTCGGTCTTCACGATTCTCGTTTTGAAGGCCATCGTCCTCTTTGCTGCCTGGCTCAGCTTTCGCTACATACCCAACAACTCCGTTGGGGTCGTCGAAAAACTATGGTCAAGCACTGGTTCCATTCCCGAAGGTGGAATCATCTCACTACAGAATGAAGCAGGCTTTCAATCCGAACTGCTTCGTGGTGGTGTTCACTTCGGCTATTGGAGATGGCAATATCGCGTTCATCGCGCACCGCTTGTCACCATTTCGCAAGGCAAGATTGGATACGTGTACGCACGAGACGGCCAACCGCTTGCATCCAGTCAAACGCTTGGACGCAGCGTTGAATGCAACTCGTTCCAAGATGCGCGTTTGTTTCTTGCATCAGGTCAAAGGGGTCGACAACGAGCCATTTTGCGAGAAGGTGTCTATGCGATCAACCCGGCCTTGTTCGTCGTCATCACCGACGAGAAAGTCTACTCGCTCCACGCGATCCAATCGCGAAAAGAGATTGAGACACTTGAGCAATACCGTGATGAATTGGCGGATATCGGAGGCTTCGTGCCGATCGTCATTGGTTCACTGATGCAGAGCGATGACGCTCCCGAGCCAGACCATCCGACTTCGGTGGACTCGATTGGTGTCATTACAGTTCACGACGGACCGTCATTACCACCGGATGAAATCATCGCGCCGATTGTTGGCAGCGATTCTAGCTCAGAACACTTCCACAATAACTTCCAAGACGCGGAAGCCTTCTTGCTTGCAGGCGGGCGACGAGGTCGTCAGTACCTAACTTTGACCGACGGTACTTATTTCATCAACCGATGGTTTGCGACCGTCGAAATGAATCCGAAAACCGTCATCCCAATCGGCTACGTTGGGGTTGTGGTTAGCTATGTCGGACGTTGCGGTGATGACGTCTCCGGTGCAGGTTTTCGTCACGGCGAACAAGTGGCTCCTGGGGAAAAAGGGGTTTGGAAAAAGACTCTCGGTCCGGGCAAGTACGCTTTCAATCGCTATGCAGGCAGTATCATCGCTGTCCCAACGACTAATTTTGTTCTCCACTGGATAACCGGTCGATCGGAGTCGCACAAATACGATGAAAGCCTTCGCTCCATCGACTTGGTAACCAAAGATGCTTATGAACCGCTTTTGCCATTGAGCGTGGTCGTTCACATCGACTACGAACGAGCTCCGAGTGTCATCCAGCGATTCGGCGACGTTAAGAAACTGATTACGCAAACCATCGATCCGATGCTTAGCGCTTTCTTTCGTGACGTCGCGCACACCAAGACCATGCTTGGCTTGCTTCACGAGCGAGACCAAATCCAAAGAGAAGCCAGAGAAGAACTGCGAGACAAGTTTCGAGCCTTCGATATCGAATGCGTTGATGTTTTGATCGGCAAACCGGTCCATGCCCCCGGCGACGACAAGATTGAAACACTACTTGAGCAGTTGCGACAACGCCAGTTGTCCAGCGAGCAACTCGAAACCTTCGAACGGCGCAAGCTGGCAGCACAAAAGCTCCAGGAACTGAACGCTGCCGAGGCTCAAGCCGAACGTCAAACAGCCCTCACCAACGCTGAAGTCCAGGCACGCATCGCCGACAGCGAAGGTGAAGCGATCTTGGCGCGAGCTCGCAAATCCGCGCAGCAAACGATTGTGATGGCCGATGCGGAATTAGAACGCTCCAGACGTGAAGCAGAACAAACCGTTCTTTTGGCCGAAGCAGACAGCCAACAACGCATGCTGGCCGGCCGAGGTGAAAGTCAGAAGATCATGCAAATCGGTTTGTCTGAAGCCGCGGTCCTACTAAAGAAAATTGGTTCCTTCGGGGATCCACGATTGTATGCTTTGCAAGAAGTTGCAGCCAAACTATCCAATAGCCAGCAACCGCTCGTGCCAGATAGACTCTTTGTGTCGGGAGCACAAGGAGCCGATGGTACTTCGATTGCGTCAGGAATGTTTGGAACGCTTTTGGAACTGCTAGTCGCCGAGAAGACCGGATGGGCGACCGGCGACCATGCGGAACTAGACACGTTACGACAATTTTCGGAACGCATGAGCAAGAGTGCACTGGATAGCATCTCATCAACGCTCACTCGCGATGAGTCGATGGCCGGACGCGAATAACCGTTTGGCGAGTAGCGGAACGAAAACTACCGTAGCTGGATTCGCCAGAATTCAGCCCCTACTGAATTCTGGCGAATCCAGCTACGACTGATGGTATGTTTTTCCTGTCCGCTCGCCTAATCTGCGCAGCAGAAGTTATTTTATTGCCACACTACCTTTTTCGTACGTTGCGGGACGAATTAGGTGATTGGCCGTTGCCGTTCTGCTGTTGCTGGTTTTGCATTTGCTGCTGTTGTTGTTGATTTTGTTGCTGTTGGTTTGGGTCGCCGTTCTGGACTTCCTTGCCGTTGGCTTTTGCCAAAGCCATGAGCGCCTTTTCCATCGCGGCACCGTTGGCACCATCCAGTTTTATGACCTCGATCGAACCGGTGGGCTTAGCGGCCTCGTCTAACTGCGTAATCATTTCGCAGACCAATTTCAATAAGTCCTCACCTTCCGCGGTGACGATGATCGTCTTCGTGATCTTATCGACCCCCATCGACAATCGACCGTTGAAGGTAAAGTTCATGGCGCCGTCGGCAATGGAATCCGACGATGCACCGCGTTTCGCTTCGGTTACTCCTCCTGGGCCGCTGCTTGACTTTTCTTTTTCAAACGTCTTGTCCGTCGAACTTAGCAGATCGCGATAAGCCTCTTTGATCGCCTCGACAATGCCCTCTGGGCTTGAGTACTCGATATGCATTAGCTTTGTGTATCGAAAACGATTCTTGTTCGCCTTCTCCGGAACGTCCCATACTCGAATGAGCTCTTCGATGGTCTTGAGCTGCACGTCGTCGGCTCCGATCACGATCAAGGAACTGGTATCGTTGTCCGATAGAAACTTGAGCTGCCGTTTTTTTCCTAATTGAGGGTCTTCATTCTTTTTGTCGGAAGGGCCATCGAACCCAAAAATCCAACGGAAGGCGTCGTTGGAGTCGTTCTTTTTTTCCTCTTTGTAGTAGTCTCGAAGATTCATTTCGATCCAGCTAGGTCTTGTATTTTTAATGTAATAGACCTCGTGACTCCTCTGGGGAGGTTGATTGGAAATCATCATTTGCTCAAGCCGGCTCAACGCCTCGGTGTCGTCTCCTGTGAGCACAAGATTCCCTCGTTCGTCAAACGAAATTTGAATTGGCGAAGTGGAACTCTTTGGAGTTTCGGTTGCTTGGTCAACCGTGGCCCCCGGATTGACCGCCGTCTTCCCGCTGGATTGCCTTGCAGGGTTTACGATTGTTTTCTCGTCATCCGTAGGAATTTGGTCCGCGGGGATTTGAAACATACCGGACAAGTAACCAGACGGAACTCCGATGTCCGACGACGAGTCTTGCATCGTCACGTCTTTTGCGTTTACTTTCGGATCGCGTGGCGATTTTGCCTTTTCAGCATCCTTGATTGGAGCTTCTGCAGCCGGGGATTTTTTTGCATCGGCAGGTTCAAATTGTTCTTCGCTTGGGAGAACCAATGGTGTCGGCGAGACCTTGCCCCAAGCTTTTTGCAAACGCTCCAAGTACTCTTTCGTGTCCCGTGAGCGGTTCGCATCGATGACCCGTACTCGACTCGCATTGCCACCCGTTGGCGGCAATTCCCCTAATTTGATCAAGAGCTTTTGTACCTCGGAACGCTCAATCTCGTTTGCCCAGATCAGGACTTGATTGTCTTGAGAGTTGGCTGCAACCCTGAATGCATCTGTGGACGTTTCTTTCTTGGTATTGCTGCCCCAGGGATCGTATCCCCAGTTGCGACGTGAATTGTTGTCTTCTTTCTTTTCTTCATTCCCCATCAAAAACTTAATCGTACCAACCACGTCCTCCGCTCGCAGTCGCCGAAGCTGGATCACGTCAACATCGCGCGCGGAACCATCCAATCGTTTGATCGTTTGCTGGATCGCGAATTGATCAGCGATGGACGCGTGGGCAATGACCGACTTGTTCTTTTCGTCTACTTCCAGTCGCGTTGTCGGTTCAAGAACATCCATGGACAAAAGAGACGTGACCAACTGCTTGGGATCCAACGAACTAAGTCGATAGACCTTGATCCTAGACTCCAGCATCTGCATGGAATCGGCGTTTTCGTTGGGAACATCGATACGCTTTACGAATGCGGCGATGATGGCCATTTTGTCGGGTGGCGCCGAAGCGATAACGCTATTGCGTCTCAAGTTGGCGACCAGATAGATATCCCCTTTGTCTTTCGATTTTGGTGGCGCAGGCATTCCCTGTTGCTGCCTTTGTTGCTGTTGCTGCATCATCATTTGCTGTTGCATCGCAGCGGCCTGCTGTTCTTCAGGGGACATCGGCGCCGTTCGTTTCGGCGTTTCCAGTCCCAAAAACTGCCTCAGTTGGTCTTTGGCGTCATTGGCGCGAACAAACTCCAATACAAATTCTCTTGCGAGGCCTTCTTGTGTCGCCTGCGATTGCTCTTCGTTCAGGACTCGATTCAGTTCCGACAGATTCGCAACAGTATCCATCGCCTCCAATCGATTGGTGGCAGCCAACGCATTGAGCTCTCCGTTTACGCTGATCAACGACTTGAGTTCTGCCACTACCTCCGTGGCAACCAATGTGCTCAGAGAGAAAGAGACGCGAACGAAACGATGTGGCGGTAGCGATTCAAGTTTCGATGGCTCGACTTTGGGAACCTGCGCGGTATTGATTCCCTTGGTCTTAACTACCTGAATGATTCCGTCGGACTCTAGCATCGTAAAACCACGGGCGAGCAGATGTCGATTGACAATATCTCGCGTTTCCTCAAGGGAGTATTTTCGCTGAGTCGCTAGATTGATATAGTCGCCGGGCAGCTCTTGCCAGTCCAACGACATCCCCGATACTTCGGACAGCCAACGCATCAGATCGGGCCAAGCTTGATTGCGAAACTGGAATTGCACCATTCCTTGGTCATCGGGACGAATGTCAAACTCCCGTTTGTTTGGCGCTTCGGGGGGTTCGCTTTTTCGCTTGACTGACTCTGCCGGGGCTTTCTCTGTTGGTTTTTCTTCGCCTGGCTTCACATCAGGCTTTACCTCACCTGGAGCGCCTGGCGTCGTTGGTGCATTCTGGCCCGGAGCAAGGGCTGGAGCGACTGGATTTGCGCCAGGTGGTCCACCCCGTCTTTCCTTGCGGATCTGAACGTCAGGCTCTTGGCAAATAGAGTCCGGTGTCAAACCAAACAAGCACGACACAGCCAATGCAAAGCAATTCAATTGAATAGGAGAAGTGGGCGTTCTCATTGTGGTGGTTCCAAAATAGGACTAGGGCTTGGAGGGTTCAGGGTATCGGACTTCATTCTTGGCGAGCAACTTTCGCCACAGCTGGGCACCAGGGTTCTTATCAGGATGATACGTGAGAGTTTTCCCGGTAATCTGATTCAATTGTTGAAACGCAATAACTCGCTCGTCCATTTGTGGACTCGAAAGCGAATCAACCAATAGTTTATCCGAACCAGCCGCCAATTGCTCTTGTGTCGGTAATACCAAAAGCGAAAAAAGAGTGCTCGCTCGATCTGGGGCTGCTTGGCGGATCGCGTCCACAAGGGCTAATCGATTCTCGTCGCGCCCCATCGATTGGGCGACCTGCGAAAACAAAGATGCCCAGTGAATGTGCAAATTCCCTCGATTGAAAACGCCCTCCGAATCAAAAAGTCCGTCGTATCGTCCCAGCATGATTCGCGTTCGGACTGCGAGCGAGACCGTTAACTCATATACTCGAAGAGGACTCATGTGTTCTTTAAGTTCTGATTCGATCACACCTGGTTCCCTACCGCTGATGGCTCGTTGCAGTGCTTTCGAAGCGAGTTGGTCGATAGGACGCGTGACGCTTGTCCTAAACCACCAAGGTTCTTCGGCAAGCTCAGAGACTCCGCTCGATTTCCTATCCTTCCATCGAGTAACTTGCCCCACACTCAATGTTCCTTTGCTCTCCCCGACAACTTCTTTCGTGGCGAAATCGATCTCTCCCTTCACACCAATCAGCCGAACCACCGATGAGCTTGCAAGCATTCCGGCCTTTGCCATCTCGTCGGTAGACGAGGACCATTCATTTTGAATTTCCAACGCGCATCCGCCGTCTGTCGAAGCAAATCGGACCGTGAGCACCAACCCATTGCAATCCAGGTTGATCTCTTTTGCATCCGGTGTCGCAAAGAGAAAGAAAAGCCCGGAGCGAATCGTTACACTTGGAACTGCTCCGCCCTTTGACTGCTCAAAATCGTTTTCCCCCGCACACAGAAATCGAATCCCTGGTTCGACTCTCATCTCGGTGCGTTGAGTCGGCGGCACTACGATTCGCTCACCAACGGCAACGTACTCACCGGTATGCATTCGTTGCCAAAAAGGTGCACTGCTCGCCGCAGCACCAAGCTTCAACACAATCATTTCTGAAGATTCCTTCGTTTCCGGCAACCACTGAATACGATTGTTGGCTACAAGAACTGGCGGTGTTGTACTCGATTCGGAAACCATAGGCATCGTACTCTTGGATGCATCAGCCAGATTAGGCTTGAGCTTGTCCGGAACGCTGGGGGACGGAGAAATAGGAGCTGGTGGACCGACCGACGATTCAACAATATCTAGGTTCTTTTCTGCAGTCTCACTATCAACGGCAGCCTTTTCCTTTTGAGGTGGTAGCTTAGCTGCCAGTTCCTTCTCCTTCGTGACCGCTTCTTCTGCATTCTCCTCTGGTACTACTTTTGCAATATCCGACTTGCGGAGCAAATTCTGTACACGATCAAGCGGTCCGATCGCAATCGCTCCAACAACGACCAACGAGGACAACAGTACGAGCCCCAACAAGGCCGTCTTTAGCCAGCCTCGATCATTCCCAATCAAGTACTCAGGTACTTGCCGCCCTAATCCATCATTCAGTTCAATCCCAGATCCGCGGAGCTCACCATTTGACTTGCGGACTGCCTTGTTGATGGGAATCGCTATCGATGGTTTCAGCGAGTCAGCTCCGTTTTGCGATGCGCTTTTCGTTGCCGCAGTTCCGGCATCGAAGCGTCGAATGCGTCCACCTGCATCCGAAAAAATTCTCGCGGTTGGGTTATTAGGCAGATCGTGAATGCGCTGCCGAAGAGCTGACGAAATTGGAGCAGGAATCGACAAAGCGCGTGAGAGGATTTGGTGGCAACTGCCGATTTCACTCAGAAGCGTATTGTTCTCTAGGCACTTACGCTCCATTTCTGGTAACGTCTCCATCGGGATCGTGTCATCCAAAAACTCGGCAACCATGTTCGCTTCGAAACCAAACTCACGAGCATCGACTGGAATCGGTGCAAGCTTGCGGTTCTTCATTTCATCGGTGATACGCTGCGATATCTGCTGGGCGGTCGAACTGTCCATGATTTTGGCTTCCAAGACCGCAGCATCCTTAGGATCCAGTACACCGTCGCGGTAAGCCAGAAGAGTTCGTAATGTCAGTCTCATCGTATCTGCCAAATAAAAGTCACCGTAACCGCCGCGATCATCCGCGACGTCAGAATGGTAGTGACATCGACCGTTCCGATCCGTACAAAAATCTTCAAGTTCTAGCCACAAAAATACAAAGAGAGCGCAAATCGCAGAGCCTTTCTGAAACTTCTCGGCGAATGCCACCGTTTTGTCTATGTCGGCGCATCAAATCCCGCAGGCTTGTCCTGCGGATCGTTTGGTTTTCCGCTACTCGGATCGCCTCCCTCATTCGCTTGGCCGCCTGATTTGCCTTCGGCAAATCAGGCGGCCAAGCGACAGTCGCGAAGAATCGATGTCTTAGCGAAAAAACTAAACTTCCACAGGGTAAACCTGTGGGATTCCTTTCTTGGTTTCGCCAGGCTACCGACTTCGAAGCTCTTTCAGCCATTTGAAAAGATCGGCGGGCCATGGCATCCGAAACGACAACGGCTCATCCGTCATAGGGTGCTTTAGCTCCAAGCTCGCGGAATGAAGCGCTTGGCGCGGTGCGTTGCTTCGATCCTCAATGACGTCGCCACTCGCTGACCGATTGTAAACTGGGTCCCCGCACAAGAGATGCCCAGCTTCCGACAAATGAATTCGAATTTGGTGCGTTCTTCCCGTTTCCAATTCGCACTCGATCATAGAGTATTCGCCGATGGTCTCCACCGGACGAATGTGCGTTACGGCACGCTGCGCAGTCGGATCCTCTTGGCGGTCGGCAGGTTTCGTGCCTCTTCGACCATCACCACGGTCTCGAACCAAAATGGTGTCGAAAGTCTGAGTCTTGGGATGACCGTGCACCACGGCATGGTACTTGCGAGTCACTTCGTGTTTCCGAAAAACCACGCCGAGCATCTGTGCAACAGATGGGGTTCGCGCGAACACCATTAAGCCGCTCGTGTCTCGGTCGAGTCGGTGAACCGCGATAACAGCGAACTTCTTTAACTGGAGCATTCGCTGACGTTGTTCATCCTGAGCGGACAACCGTCCTTTTTTTGGACGTTGCGAACTCTTTCCATCGTCTCGCTTTACCGGTAATGATCGAGATTGAAAGTGAGCTTCCAAGGACAACGGTAGGAGCTCTTCTAACGTAGGTTGCAATTGCTTCCGCTTTTCTTTCAGCAATCGCTCTTCAAAATGTCTCGTCGATGTAATGCCGGGCGGTTTCTCGACGACAACAATGAAGTCATCAACGTAAACGATCTTTACGTTGGAGGGCTGAACCGGCTTCGGCAAGGACTCGTTCCAGAGCTTGATCACGTCTTTTTCCGTGACCTTGCGAGCCTGATCGAGACAGAGGTTTCCGTTGACTTGCACGCGGCGTTTGAGAATCGCTTCGCGTGTTTGCCCCCAGCTCCAACCACTCATCCGCTTTTTGATTGCGGCACCAAGTGTTTGGCCATTGTCTTCATCACTCAGGTGGAACAGTTGAAATGGAGCTGGTTTTTCTTTAGACATAGAGGGCATTGATTACTGCCAAACGCTGTCTTCTTTATTCCAAGTTGCACCGGATGACAATGCACTGGCAACTGCATCGTTGGCTTGGAGATGGCTCACGATTTGCCATGAGTCTACCATCACTCCACCACTTGCGGTAACCACCCACCCCTGAACCGTTTGGATAAAACTGCATTGTGGATCGATCGAAGCAGGAACCTCGAATTTCGCCAATTCCACATTCGCGGTCTTGCCCATCAATCCCGTTAGATCGCAGTGAGACAAGGACTGAAGTTCTTGCGATTCGATCAAAGCAGCGACAATGCACATATCCATAACGTTTCGTAGATCCCCGAACACGGTGTCCTTGGTTGCCAGTTCATCCAATTTTTTGGTAAACAAGTCAGCCCATTTCTTGGCAATGCGATCGGTCTTGCCTGATTGCTTGAATGAGCCATCGGCTGCAACTTGCTCTTCTTCGGTAAGCGTCTTGATGCCTTGCCCCGAAATCTTCCAAGCCATGCGATCTTTGCTGTGCTCGATCGCAGAGTAATCGCAAGCCATCCACCATCGCGATTGAAGCTGCCCCACATTCGATTGTTGACTCACCATTTCGATGTAGCTTGGCAAACCGGCCACTGGCGGTTTGGCAAGGTTCATACCGTACAGCTTCATGCGGTAATCGGCAGCCAAGATAACCCGAGCCATGTGGCTGTCGGAAGGCAGGCCATCCAATTTGATTTGCTGTGGCCCAAAAGCTTCGACCATGTTTGGCTCGAGAGCTTTAGGGTTGTTTCTGTAGCTTTGCAAGGACCGCTTGAGGAGTTGCTCCAGCTTCATCACCCCTTCTTTGGTTGGTTCGATGGACACCGAGATGCCAGACTTTCGGGCATCTTGAACAGTGCGGAACGCACAAAGCAAGTCATCCAGGTAAAGTACCGGCCGGCCGCTCTTGGCACCAACCACAGTACCATTGGCACCGATCTTCCACGGTTCGGCAGGTCCTGAAAGCACAATGTCCTGTCGCTCTGGATAGACAAACACGTTTTCGACACGAGTCAAACCGCCCAGATAAAGTACTTCTTCGGGAAGCGGTTGATTTTGTTCGATGCTGGCGAGAACCACTTTCTTGAGATTCTTCAACGAAATCAGTCGGCGATCCGTGGCCTGATTAAGTTCACCTTTTGGTCCAACCAATCTGGCCCGCAGGTCTGCAAGAGCTTGCGTTTGCTCGACCTCTGTGGCCGTCTGAAGCACGCCATCCGGGCGGATGGTAACTCCCCCCACAACGCGAGCCTGGAATCCAAACCCATTATTATTATTGTTGTTGTTACCACCGTTATTTTGGGCCGAAACATGGGTACCAAAACCAAGGGTTCCGGCCGCAACAATCAGGCCGATCGACAGTTTTAGTCGGGCACAGTACGCAATCGATCCGTGCTTGCTCAAACTTCGAAAAACCATAATCGAAACTCCAAAAGAAAGAGGTGACATTTTTGACGAGAAACAAACGTGATCGGATGAATAGGTACCAACCCAACTGTATCCTATTGTTGGGATACTTGAACCGGAATTCTAGTCTATAACCATCCAATCAGACAAAATCTCACCTCTAAGAGTAATTTCTGCGACCCCGCGATGCAACCAAACAATTCTTCGGCATACCTCATTATTCGCCAGGGGCACCGCTGGACAGACGTTTTTCGCCTGGAACCCAGGCATCCGCTCGTCATTGGCCGGGCTTCGTCCAACGAAATCCCGGTCGCCGACGAAAGATCGAGCCGCCGACACGCCGAAATCTTTTTCGAATCTGGGGAATGGAAAGTCCGCGACCTTGGGTCAAGAAATGGTACTTTCCTCGATGGACAGAAACTGGAACAAGCCAAATCCCTTGTCCCTGGCAACCAAATCACAGTCGGCTCCTGCCGATTGACTTTTGCAAGCTCTCTGGACGAAGTCGTTCCACCTCTGGAATTCGAAGAAAGCTCCCCCCAATCGACCGCCCAAACCCAGAGCGAAATCCCCTCAATCACTCACCGTCAATCCAAATCTTCCATTTTGGATCCCGAGTCGCTAAAGCTCGATTCCAAATCTCCGCAAAACGCCCCCCCGCCACAACATCATCCTGTTCCCGTCATCGCCACAGAACTACTCCAACTGGCGTTCGACTTAGCTCGCGAACAGTCCGTCGCCTCTGCGTGTGAACTTGCTTTGAATCGACTGATGCTCTCAACCGGTTGCCAATCCGGAGGAGTCCTTAAATTAGAGCCGACAAGCAAAGAACCGCTCAAATCCTCGGAACCACAGCTGACCGTTTTGGCGGCGTTGCAGCGACAGAGCAAAGCATACCATCCCGTCTCGGACACACTCGTTGCCAGTGTACGTCGGGACAATACTGCAATCCTAGCAAGGAACATCAGCGCTGACGGACATCTCATCGGTGGTAAGCCCGCGATAACATCCTCGATGTCGACTCAAGCAAGTCATGTCTTGACCACCAACAGCCTGATCGTCGCACCGATGCGTATTGGTAATCAATTGCTGGGCCTGATTCACCTTTACTCGCGCCACGACGAACCAGACTTGACCCCTGATCACTTGGAAATCACCTTGGCTGTTGCCGACGTGCTTGCTGTATCGATCGACAACCTCATGCGGCAACATTCGCTTGAGCAGAAACTCAAATCATCGCGTAACCGTATCTCCGAGCTGGAACAACAACTCGGTAAAGCCGCCGAATGGATCGGCCCATCCGCCGCACTGAAGCAAATTCGCGAACAAGCGCAGCGCGTTGGACCAACCAATGCAACAGTCCTCATCCGCGGCGAAAGCGGTGCTGGCAAAGAATTGGTCGCACGTGCCATCCACGATATGAGCCAACGTGTCACCGGCCCATTTGTTGCAATCAACTGCGCTGCACTCACCCCAACTCTTCTCGAAAGCGAACTGTTCGGTCACGAAAAAGGTGCCTTCACCGGAGCGACCGACCGCAAGCTTGGAAAATTCGAACAAGCCAGCGGCGGAACGATCATGCTCGATGAACTCGGTGAAATGAGCTCCGAGATTCAAGCCAAGTTTCTACGTGTGTTGGAGGGCAAAGCGTTCGAGCGGGTCGGCGGCAGCAAACCCATCCAAGTCGACGTGCGCGTTATAGCAGCAACCAATCGCGACTTGGAACAAGCTGTCCGAGATGGTCAATTCCGATCGGATCTTTATTTCCGACTTCGCGTTATCGAATTGATCGTACCGCCGCTTCGACAGCGCCCCGACGATATCATGCCACTCGCGGAATACTTTTTGAGCCAGTTTGTCTCTCGGTCCGGATATGGTCCAACTGGCTTTAGCGAGAGAGCCAAATATGCGATGCAAAAATACCAATGGCCCGGCAATGTCCGGGAGCTTCGCAATTGCGTCGAACGAGCCTTCGTACTAGCCAACGGACCACTCGCGGAACCGGAGGATCTAGCTCTCTCGCATCTGCAGTTACCAGGACAAGCCACCACTACTTTTGTTCATTCCTTTGCCGGCCCCTATCAAGAGAAAACGATCGAGGAGCTAGAGCAACAACACATCGAAGCCACTCTCGAATACACCCAAGGCCAAAAGAATCGAGCCGCATCGATACTCGGAATCGAACGCTCAACGCTCGATCGAAAACTCAAAAAGTTTCAAGGGCAATAGTGAAGTCGGCAAGTGTAGCACGGCTCTCCGAGCCGTGACTGGTTCGCATCACGAAGTGGCGAATCAAATCCCGAAGGCTTGCCCTGCGGATCGTTAGTTTTTTCGCTACTACCTAAAAACTACCCTCGTTCGCCTGGCCGGCAGGAGTCCTTGGGTGAAATGAGCTAATTAGCCGATCGGCGCCAGCCGCGGTTCTCGACGAATGTCGAGCACCTTTGAAAACCGGGGCTAGCGCCCACCGGCTAATTGACCAATAAAACACTCGGCGATGTGCTTTGTAGCTGAAAACCTAAACTCCCACAGGGTAAACCTGTGGGATTCTTTGGCCCTCATTAAACTATTTATCTTCGCCAACCCAAACTACGGTCGATCGATACATCAACTCAATCTGTCTATTCGCTGGCGCAAAAGGACCGTCTAAATCTGGGTAGACATCCTTGGGCGACTCTTTGGACGTATCCAAAAACATTCGCCATCGGATACCTCGTGTCTGAGGTGGGATCGCAAACACTTTGGACTCAGGCGTTCCGTTGAGCATGATCAGGATATCCCGACCGAAACCGTCTGGATCGTCAACCAAAGCCGGCCGGCCCAACCAGCAGATCAATGTTCCGTCAGGCGCGTCCCAATGAATCGGCTTTCCTGTCGATTCAAACCAGCTAACGTCAGGCACTCCGCGGTGATCCTGTGGTCGTCCAGTTAGGAACCGATCGCGTCTCAACGACGGTTGCAACTTTCGAAACTCAATAAGCGCCTGCGTGAACCGGAAGATATCTGGATGAGCTTCCAAATTGGACCAGTTGAACCAGGAGATATCGTTGTCTTGGCAGTAAGCATTGTTGTTACCCCGTTGAGTCCGACGCACTTCGTCCCCCATCAACAGCATCGGCACCCCTTGGCTTAAGAGCAACGACGAAAGCATATTCTTTACCTGACGAACACGAATCGCTTCTATGCCCTTCTTTTTCGTTGGACCTTCGACTCCGTAGTTGTCGCTACAGTTATTGTTGTCCCCGTCCCGGTTCCCTTCTCCATTCGCATCATTGTGCTTGTCTTTGTAACTCACCAGGTCATTCATGGTGAATCCATCATGGGACGTTACAAAGTTGATGCTGCAATAGGGAGCACGACCGGATTGCTCATACAGATCCGAGGAGCCGCTAAGTCGCGTAGCCATGGCACCAACCATGCCAGGATCGCCGCGCCAATAACGTCTTACGTCATCGCGATAGCGACCGTTCCATTCTGCCCAACGCAAATCACCAAACGAACCGACTTGATAAGCACCAGCCGCATCCCAAGCTTCTGCAATAATTTTGGTATCGGCCAACATCGGATCCTCAGCGATCAAATCCACCAACGGCGGGTGAGGCATGAGGTTGCCATAACGATCTCGCGAGAGAATACTCGCCAAATCGAAACGGAAACCGTCGATGTGGTAATTGTGAACCCAATGTCGCAAGCAATGGAATATGAGCTCGCGGCAAATCGGATGGTTTCCGTTAAACGTATTACCGCAACCGGTGTAGTTGCTGTAGTGTGCTCCGCCCGAATTGAGGATGTAGTAGACTTGATTCTCAAGCCCCTTAAAGGTCAACACAGGACCGCGCTCGTTGCCCTCACATGTGTGATTAAAGACCACATCCAGAATGACTTCGATGCCGGCTTGGTGCAACGCCTTGACCATTTGCTTGAACTCAAGAACCTGTGCGCCTGGTTCTTTCGATGACGCGTAGCCTCGGTGCGGGGCGAAGAAAGCCATCGGGTCATAGCCCCAATAATTGGGCCGCTCCGGCGAATTGCCGTGAACGTCCAAAATCGGAAACTCGTGAACCGGCATCAATTCGACGGCGGTTACTCCGAGACTCTTGAGGTAAGGTATCTTTTCGATCACGCCCAAGTAGGTACCTGGGTTTTCTACGTTGGACGTCTTGCTTTGCGTAAAGCCTTTGACATGCATTTCGTAGATGATGCTATCGCTGAGGGAGCGACGGACATGCCGATCTCCTTCCCAATCAAATGCATCATCGACGACGACGCACTTAGGTGGTCGAATCACACCGTCGGTCGTGTGTTGACAGCAACCAGCCAACGCTTTGGCGTAGGGATCGACCAAGCGAGCGTTGCTGTCAAACCACTGACCGGCTTCGGGGTCGAATGGCCCGTTAGCTTGCAAGTGATAAAGTTGGCCGGGTTGTAGATGTGGAACACAAATGCTCCACACGTCTCCCCAGCGATCATTGCGTCGATCAAATTCGATGACTTCGGAAGGCTCGCGATCGTCTACGTGCTTGTACAGCAAAAGCCGCATGGCGGTCGCTGAGCGACTAAAGATCGTAAATTGAACGCCCCGTTCGGTAACGTTCGCTCCGTAGGGCAATCGATAAGCAAATTGTAATTCAGGTAGCGGATGCCGCATGAGCATGTGACGTTGAGTGTCCTTTCCAGTCCAGGATGGGCGGGTTAGTTGACTAGGCAGCCCAACCTTAGCACGCTAAAAGTCAAAAACTGGAATGGAAGGTGGTGGAAAGACAGAGAATTGTACCACAATAGTGACAGAGCGTTTGCCTGGGAAAACCTTGCTCATTGCCGCGGACTTTGCAGGCTGTTTCGAGTGTAGCACGACAATGCATCGGCGAGCGTCGACTAGACGTGCTCAGCGGGGTAACGGCACTTGGCCGCATCACTCTTTAGTTATTCGTTTAACTGTCAGCCGAAGGCGTACTTTGCTTCTTTGACAGTACGCCTACGGCTGACTGTTAAACAAATAAATCAATAGCCCCCTCGTACCGCAGTTAGAGCGCCAGATACATCGCCGAACTGCGGAACGGCGTCACTGCCCCACGACGCCGTTTCACGGCCCTTGCATTGATCGACCTAAGCCCCGCTGGCGAACCGCTGAGCCATAGTCAATGTCGCCTCTATCGCGGCTTCCAAGCACTCTGGTCTGCAAACGAAAAGAGCCCCGACACAAGTCGAGGCTCTCCTTCAAGACAAAAAGCTTTTCGAAATCAATTATGAGACGGTATAAGCTGTTTCAGCGTGATCGCTTAGATCGAGCCCCATCTTTTCGCCATCTTCACTCGCTCGAAGCCCGATCGTGAAATCGATCAGCTTGAGCAAAATAAAGGAAACGACACCCGAATAAACGAGCGTAACCCCGACAGCTTTGAATTGAAGCATGAGCTGAGCGGTGTTGCCGTAAAATGCCCCACCCTTTAGTTCGAAGCCATAATTTGGAATTGCAAAAATCCCAGTCGCTAAAGCTCCCCAGATTCCCGCCATCCCGTGAACACCAAACACGTCCAACGAATCGTCGTACTTGAGCGCCGGCTTGACGAAGGCAACAAAAAGGTAACTCACAATGGTTGCACCAGCACCGATAACAATCGCTGCCCAAACTTCCACAAAGCCTGCAGCCGGCGTAATACCAACCAAGCCAGCAACGGCTCCGGTGATCATCCCTAAAGCGGTCGGCTTGCCATTGCGAACGATTTCGATCAGCGACCACAGTAGGCCCGCTGTTGCCGCAGCAACTTGCGTGGTAACGAATGCTCTAACTGCTTGCGAAGTCGCACCGAATGCGCTACCACCGTTAAATCCAAACCATCCGAACCACAAGATTCCCGCTCCAAGAACAGCAAATGGAAGATTGTGAGGCGGCATAATCTGCTTCGGGAAGCCTCGACGTGGGCCAATCACCAAGCAGCAAACAAGAGCTGCAATCCCTGCATTAATGTGAACCACAGTACCGCCTGCAAAGTCAAGCGCGCCGACTGGATTATTCTTTTCATCAAATGCGCCAAGACCAAACAGCGGATGCACCGGTCCATACCACACCCAGTGGCAAATCGGGCTGTAGACAATCAAGCTCCACAATCCAATGAATACGAGGAAGGCAAGGAACTTCATCCGTTCCGCAAACGCTCCAATGATCAGTGCAGGAGTGATGATCGCAAACATCATCTGAAAGACCATGAACAGTTGCTGACTAATCCCCAGCTTGACATCCTTCACAGGTTCAAACGAGTCGTCAAAACCTATCCCGTTAAGCATGAAGTGTTTCATTGGATTTCCGGCGAATCCACCAAGAATCTCGTCTGCTGGCGCACCCGCTACGACCGTACTTGGATTCGCACCTGAAAAAGCCAAACTGTAGCCTACCGTCACCCAAATCAGCGAAACCAATGCCATGCACATAAAGCACTGCATCAAAATACTCAGAACGTTTTTCCGCCCAACCAAGCCGCCATAAAAGAAAGCCAAACCAGGCGTCATAAACAAAACCAAAGCCGCGCTCATCAACAACCAGGCTTGGTCAGCACCCACAAGTGTAGATGGCGGTGGAGCCGCAGCCACCTCGCCTCCCGGTGCCGACATCGCAGCAGGTGGCGGTGCAACCGCTCCCGCGTCCTCTTGGGCGATTAAGCCCGTACACATTAAGGCCAATAAGAAAAACGAATAACACGCCGTTCTAATCATATCCAACTCCGCCTCGAAGTTCTTTCTCTCAAACCTTGGTTAGTAGATGTCTGTGGGCTGCAGTGCGGAGAGATTGCGCACTGTTGACCACGGTTGATCCGCTAGCAAATACTAGGCCAAGGGAGCGGTGGGTTTTCATTGGTTACCAAATGTCCAACGAATTCCAGATTATTAATTGATCAAAAAATCATTTAGTTTTTGCGAACCATAGATTGGAGCCCCGCAATCGCTGCGGTTGCTTGGAGAATACGCAACCAGAGCACAATCGCACACGTTTTGAGCGTCCTCCCTATCAAGGCGATTTCAACCATCATTGCGCTATGTTTGGGTCGCCTAAAGCCACACAGGGCTTTTCCTGGCTGCATCCCGCAAAACAATACCATTTGACGAACTTATTCAAACAGCTTGACCAGAGTTCGCTGAACAAGTGATGAAGACAACCCCTCATTCCAGGAATCCAGCCTGGTAGCGAGCACCAACCGCGATTTTTTCTGTCCTGCGGGTGTGCGACGAGATTTGACCCTATCTCCAATTTCTTGAGCTGCACATGCGATCCCCCAATTGATTTTCCTGTTGACGCCTGCGTACACTGGAAGGAGTGCTGCGAAACGCGTCGTGGCGACTGTTTCAGTATCGATGCCGCCCTGTTCTTGGCTGAGCGGCGGCAACGGTCTGGCTTTTATCGAAAGGAGGTGTATCAGTGAAATCATTCTGTACTGGCCAAAGGGGTGAGGCGTCCTAGCATGCCGGCGGGCTGCGTAGGACAAGCAGCCTCAACCCTACTCGCATCAACCCGACGGAGCGACTCCTCGGAATTGGCGAGCGGTTTTTAGTCCCGGCCTGGGCTTGCAGATTTATCTGCAAGCCCAGGTTCTTTTTTTGCTTAGGCGATGATTCCCTTTACGATTTCACCTGCGACGTCGGTCAGCCGGTAATTGCGGCCGTTGAAAAAATAGGTGAGCTTGGTATGGTCCATGCCCAGCAACGCCAAGATCGTTGCGTGCAAGTCGTTGATGCTGACTCGATTCACGCTGGCTTTGTGGCCGATTTCGTCTGTCTCGCCGTAGTGCGTTCCACCCTTGACTCCGCCACCAGCGAACCAGGCCGTAAACGCGTTGGGATTGTGATCGCGACCTGGCTTCGCACCTTTCTGAGCAAGCGGCAATCGACCGAACTCTCCGGCGCAGATGATGAGGGTGCTTTCCAATAGCCCCCGCTGCTTGAGGTCAGTGATCAGCCCCGCGATAGGTACATCGGTCTCCTCTGCGAATTGACGGTGGTTTCCGTCGATGTCGACGTGGCCATCCCACGACAACTGATTGTCCATGCCACCTGAGAATATCTGGATGTATCGCGTTCCGCGTTCCACTAATCGCCGTGCCATCAACGCTTGCTTGCCAAAATGCGAGCACTTGTCGTTGTCCAGCCCATAGAGTTTCTTCGTGTCGGCCGATTCGCTTTCAATATCAAATGCTTCCGGGGCAGCAGTTTGCATTCGATAAGCGAGCTCGAAGCTCTCAATGCGAGCCGCCAACTCCGCTTCCTCTGGACTTTGCTCTTGATGCTTTTGATTGAGCCGAGCAATCAAGTCCAACTGGCGACGCTGTACGGCCGTTGTCATGTGAGGCAAACGCGAGAGATTGGCGATCGGGTCCCCTTGCGCTGCTAAGAAAGTTCCTTGATAGACACCTGGCAAAAAGCCTGCCCCCCAATTGGTTGCGTGCCCCTTGGGTAAACCTCGACCTTTGGTATCGCACATGACCACGTATCCGGGCAAGTTTTGGCTTTCGCTGCCCAAACCGTAGGTTACCCAGGAACCGACCCCGGGAAAGCCCATACGGCTCATTCCTGTGTTCATTTGAAACAAGGCAGGCGCGTGGTTATTCGTCTCGGTAAAACAACTATGAATAAAGGCCATGTCGTCCACATGCTTGGACAACGCTGGAAAAATCTCACTGACCCAAGTACCGCTTTGGCCATACTGCTTGAATTGAAACGGCGACTTCATCAACCCACCGACGGCATCCACAAAGAATCCCGTTTTGTTGTCGAATCCCTCAAGCGTCTTTCCGTCGCGTTTTTCCAGTTCGGGCTTGTAGTCCCAAGTATCAACTTGGCTTTGGCCGCCATTCATGAAGAGCCAAATGACGCTTTTGGCCTTGGCCGGAAAATGCGGCGGACGAGGTGCCATCGGTGCGAGCGAACGATCCACGAGCCCATCGTTGGAGTTCGCTCGGAGGTTTGAAGTCAACAGCCCGGCTTCATCCAACAGCGAGGCGAGGCCAAGCAGTCCAAAGCCGCCCCCAGCTCTCCTCAAAAAATCTCGTCGGGCTGGTTGAGCGAGCAAGCTGTTCCAATCGTTTTGCATTTAGATCTCCAGGTGAGCTGAGGGATTGTTGATTCAGTAAGCATTCAAATGCCTTTTGTTTAATTAACAGTCAGCCGGAGGCGTACTGTGATTGTAACTAAGTACGCCTACAGCTGACTGTTAAACGAAGGCATCAACAAGCCCGTTGGGACGCAACGGCATCCACCCTAAGGCAGTGGGCAGATACTCAAACTGTCGAATCGAATCTTGCATTCTGGATCGTGGGCTTGCAACATGATCGTTCCCGCTTCGGTCCGCAGTCCCTTGCGAGGGTTCTCGTTCGGCTCGCGTGTATCCTTGAAATCAACGACTTGGACCCCATTCACCCAAGTGCTCATCAGCGGTCCATCGGCGATCACGGTGACGAACGTTTTCTCTGCGGAATCCGACAGAACAGCCTTTGCATTTTGGCGACGGAAAATAGCGCCCATGCCTGCATCGACCGGCCTGCGACGGTCCTCCTTGAAACCATGATGTACCTGGCACTCATAGCCGTTCATGTCTTCGCCTGGAATACACCGAAAAAACAAGCCTGAATTGACATTCTCAGCGAGAGTCTGGGCAGCGAACTGCAAGCAACAGTTGGCATGTGGCTGAAGCAATTCGATATGACCTTTGCCACCGGTGAGTGTCAATGCTCCCTCGCTGGTGAGCTCCGCGCTGACTTTGCCAGCAGGCGTATTGAAATCCTTGAGATCTTTCGCGGGAAGCACGGCGTAAGTAATCGGCCGGACTTTGATGTTTCGAAATCGAATCGTTCCCTCGCGGAATTGCAACCCAATCAAACCAGCGGTCAAACCGGTCGTGTCCATGTAGTCTGTAGATAGCTGTCCATTGACCCAAGTTTGAATATGCTCTCGATCCACCATGGCATGCATGGTATGCCATTCACCTGCCTCGGGTTCATCAACTTGTTCGTTTACCTTAGCCCGTCCGACAAGTGATCCCGTTGGAAACGGATTGTCAGGAGGCGCAATATTGAGCTCGAAGCAATCCTTGGCAGGGTCGGCTGGAACTGCTGGTGTTCTAAGAAAAACGCCGCTGTTTGTCTTGTCCGTTCCCTTGAACTCAAGCGTCAACTCGAAATCCGAAAAACGAACTGAGGTACAAAGCAGACCAGCTTCACCTTCGGTAGCGACCAAAACGCCATCTTCGACTCTCCAATTTGCATTTCCCGCGTTTCGCCAACCCGCCATGGACTGGCCATCAAACAGCCGAATCCAGCCGACACTCAGTTCGTCCGCAGGCAGGCGAGCAGCCAAGAGCTTGTCGACATCGACCGACGGATCGAGGGGCAATTCTTCGGGTTTGGCGTCGGCGGCAGGTGCCACCGGTTTCGAAGAAGTTTTTTCAACCGGTTTTGCGTCCGCGGGTTCCTGAGCGTTGCCCGACGAACTGGACTTCGGTTTTTGAGGTTCCGTTGCAGGCGGGATTGAGCTATCGCACCCCGACGCAAATGCATAAACCGACCCGACCAAAAGAAACGCGAGGACCACTAAAGATCGATTTGAGAGTCGTTCGAAATTTCTAGCCATGCTTTGAAATGCTCAGGTAAATAAGGAGTTTCCTGTGGGGTACCGCGCCATCGAAGTTCCACGCGATTCTTCGGTTCCATCATACTGGTGATCGGTACCGTCGCCAGACCATCGATTATATTCCAGGGAATTTCGATTCCGTTCAAGAAAAATGCCTGCCTCACCTCGAATGGCTCAAAACAGAAGCAAACGTGCTGCAAACGCGAAATACCTGTCGGGCAGTGAAACACTCGAAACGCCAAAAACTCGGCCTCGCCAGAGGGGTCGGACGGAATTCTTTGCTCCACTTTCCAGTGGGTCCGCAGCGAAATTCGGTGTGGACTACTCACATTCTTGCTCGGTATGCGCCGCACTTGGGTAGACGCCAGGACCATCTACGCTGTACCAGCGATCCAAGGCAGCAGACCACTCCAGCAAATTTTTGACCCGCGCGAAACTTTCACGTACCTCAAGCGATTGAGGATGGAGGGCGGAATATTTGATACCGAACTTGCGCATCGGCACCCCCGCTTTGTCTTGACCGTAAAGTTCTTCCGCCAGTTTAAAATGCTCCAAAATAACGTCCCGTTGTCGGTAGAGGGACGGGGGAGGTGGAAGCGGCTTGCCATGAAAAATCGCTTGGCATTGCTCAAAAATCCAGGGGTTGCCAATGCAACCGCGCGCGACAGTAACGCCGTCAATTCCTGTCTCCTGCATCATTCTCAAACAGTCATCTGCCGTAAAAAGATCTCCACTACCGAGGATCATTCGATTGGGGCCAACATGCTGTTTGACTTCCTTTAAAAAAGACCAACGGCTGGGGCCAATATAGCGCTGAACCACGGTTCGGCCGTGGACGGTTATGGCGTCGATTCCGTACCCGAATGCCCCATCGAGAATCTCAAAAAAACGATCGCGACTCTCCTGCGAGT
This sequence comes from Planctomycetaceae bacterium, assembly GCA_947463915.1. Lineage (GTDB taxonomy): Bacteria > Planctomycetota > Planctomycetia > Pirellulales > Pirellulaceae > JBKCUI01. The sequence goes on along the minus strand of CANHVO010000009.1, from coordinate 13,353 downwards.
CGTCCAGTCCGCGGCGCATTTTGATCGTAACAGGAATATGCGCAGGGACGATGTCACGCGTCTGCCTTACAATTTCAAGGGCGACTGCGGGCTGGCTCAAATGAAATCCGCCTCGACATCGGCCGAGCACTTTTTTCACAGGACATCCAAAATTGATATCGATGACCGCAAAGCCGGCCTCGACAAGTTTCTTTGCCCCCAAAGCAAATTGCTCTGGCTCCGCCCCCATAAGCTGGCCCGCGACCGGCTGCTCTTCCGGCGTATTGTGCAAGAAGTGCTGTGTCCGTTTTCGATCCTTGAGCTCAACCAAAAATTTGTCGAGCATCACTTCGCACAAACTATACGACGCGCCATGGCGACGTGCGATCACTCGCATGGGCCAGTCACTGTAGCCACTGAGCGCGGCTTGAACGACAGGAAAACCGACTGCCACATTTCCGATCTTAAGCGGGCGATAGAGTGCCGCATTTTCAGTACCGCTTTTCGAGTTTGAGGCGGTGTTGCTATTGGGTTCTAATAGGGAAGTCAAAGTTAGTTCAATTAGTTAAGCCCGCGAAGTTCGACGATAAGATAGGCATCGATCCTAAGTCATTCCAACGGGTTGATCAACCCGCAAGCAGCATATCCCGGCAAACAGTCGGAATTGCTTGCTCATTGGGCAACGCAAAAACAGGAATGTGATAGGCCACAAGCTTCGCGGCGGAATCTTGCAAACCGTCCAAATCATGTTGGTTTACGATGGCGGAAACAGCATAGCCTCGTCGCCGTAGCAACCCCAAGGTCAATGCCATCTCGTCGTCCACCTGCTGCACGAAAACAAGCACTGAGAGCTGTCTCGAAAGCCGATTTTGTGTCTCCATCAAAAGGTCTGCCAAGCGAAGTCCATCCGTCCGCTCAAGTCTCGCGAGGGTTCGGTGCACCTCGGCAAATTGTTCTGGCCCACTTCTTGCATCGACCACGACAGGCCTCAACCGAGTGCTCTTGGCATTCATCTCCACATCGGCTCGTACCGAATCCCGGTCGGAAAAATCCTTCTCAAGCCGCATCTGCCTAACGCGATCTGCTGCATCGCGTCCATTGCTGATCAGTCCGAAAGGCTGGTTCATGAGGTACAGAGTGTGAGCCAAAGAAGCGGCCATGGTGACCGCAAGGTCCGTCCGCACGGGCTCATTGCGATCGGGATTGGTCGCGGTATGCATGTCCAGAACAAGCATCGCTCCTTGAATGCAAGTCGGTTGGAAGATACGCGTGTGCAGTTTCCCTGTACGCGCGGTTGCACGCCAGTGGATTCGATTGAGCGAGTCGCCAGCGCGATACTCGCGGATTCCAACCATTTGAGTCGGGTCCTCCATCACTCGATCATTGACATGCAAATCCCCCATGGGACGCCGACTCGCGATATTCATCCCTTGAAGCGTGATTAGCTTTGGCAGGACGAGAATAAACTGCGGCTCCGAAGCCACACGATAATTGCGATGCAAACCGAGCAGATCACCCGTTTCAAGAATGGTCGGTCCCAACTGAAAGTAGCCTCTTCGAACCGCTTTGATCTGATAGGTCATCAACGAGTTCTGCTTGGACCGAAAGAAATAGAGTTTTGCAGGATAGCCAGTTACCTCCAGTGCACGATTCGGTTGCGATGTTACTCGCTTGGACAGTAGGTCCTCAGCAAAGAGCCACGGAATGAAGTAACCAGATTTGTTGTTGAGCCGAAGTCCGACAGCCAAACTCTCGCCGATTTCAAGCTCCGAACGGGTAACTTGCCTTTCGACCGATAGACTTCCTGCCCATCGATCGGCGAAGAACCGAGCGAGTTGAAAAATGATTAGGAGCGAGCAAGCTCCCAACGCAAACAAGTTAGCGCCAGTCAACATACCGACGAAAAGTACCAACGCAATGATTGGTAAAATGTGCATGCTTGGCCCTAAATGTGGATGGTCAACTTCGATATCGAAATCCCAGTATGACCAAAGTATCACATAAAGAAAGCTGCCGAAGGAATGTAAAACGATTGTCCTCAATCGTTTCCCGCACGGCAAAGTACCGAAAAAGCGATTGAGACAAGCCGTTTAACTCATCGAAGCACAGTAGCGGGCATACCACCCTGCATTGGATCGCGGCTGCTGTTGCCCGGCGAAACACCCCAGCTAGGTTGTGGCGCCGTGTACGGGCTCGATACAGGTCGAAAGGTCGGTCCGCTGGAGGCGCTGTTGCCCCACAAGTACGGCTGTGAAACCTGGGTGTTCGAAGCCACGTAACTCGCGTTGCGATTGTTGGTAAACAGACTGTTCCCAAAAAGGCTACCTGTTCCAGTCGCAAAGGCGGGCAAGTTGATAAACGGTCGAGAGGCGGTGCTCACGTAGGGATTCGGTTGATAAGGATTCGCTTGATAAGGAGTTGATGGGTAGTAGGGATTGTTGGCAGGTGGGTAAAGTCCTGCAGGGTAGCCGTTATTGCTCGCCATGGTGTTCGGTACGGGTAACATATTCGGACGCAATGGAGTCGATGGCGTGATGTTGCTCGGTGGCATGATGTTGCTTGGTGGCGGAGTGCCAGCCCCTGCGCTAGCAAGCATGGGATTGGTTGGGTTGGTGCCAGGTGCCATCGCAGGATTGGGGTAATAGGGAGCTGGAGCTTGGGCGACTAGGTTTCTGCTTGGGAAGCCAGGGTAGTAGTAAGCGGGATTGTCGATAGATCGCGTTGCATAGCGAGGTGTATTTCGATTTGCTTCTGCGATCTGAGCCGCGTTCTGAATGACATTTTGATTGTTGAAATTTGGGACGCCCAAGTTGTTCGGGGCCGCAGCCGCAATCGTGTTCCCACCATTCGGGGTTGGACCAAGCGGTCGATCCACAAATTTCTGAACTTGTTTGGGCGCCGACTCTAAGACAGGGATAGGAACATTGACATCCTCCTCCACCCATTTCCAGTACGTTATTGGCTTAGATACCGATTCATAGTTGGGCTGGAATTGAACAATGGGAACATACTGCCAAACCTGCTGAGGTGAAGCAAAAGGATTCCAACCAGGTACATTTCGGAGCTGCAACTGATACGACTGAATCGGAGTATACTTGACCTCCGTCACGGTCCTGTTTTCGGTTACTTGCTTGGGACGGTGAACTCGATCCTTAACCCATTGGTAAGAATAGGCGACATCCTGAACGGTTTCGGTCGTGACATAACGTCCGTACGCTTGGCCGCTGTTGGGATCGATAAACGGCATGCCGGGGGCCACCGCAGTAAACCCGTCGACTTTGTTTGGCGCTGGATTAGGATTGAGGCCAGGATTTGCATTTAACCCTTGGGCGGGATCCTGGACTCCAAACGCGATGGAACTGAGAAGGAATAGGTTAGTGGCAAAGCAAATGGAAAATACAGCGAAGCTTTTGGGAGACATAGTCTTGCCGGATTGGATCCTTGGATATTTGCGTTGCCCGCAGTCGGGAGCGAAACTTTTGCAAGCTTCTCAAGCGGTTTTGGATGCAGTTGCGGAGCGTGCGCGCAATTCCACACTCGTCACAATATTGGGTCGTACTATTTCCCAAGTTCCAACGCAAGGTCTAGTTAGTGAAGAGGGCCGTTGGTTCTACATCGTGAATGATGAAATTGCGGTTCTCCTGGCTGATGAAGCAATCGAGTTGGCCCCTTTGGCGATTGTTTAACCGTCAGCCGCAGGCGTACTCAGTGGCATTGGCTTCCAGCCTGTGTGAACGCTCTGACACAGGCGAGAAGCCTATACCACTTAATCAGTACGCCTCCCGCTAACTGTTAAACGAGAAGGCTAACTGTTAAACGAGAATACGTCGACTGGGACAATCTGGCTGTCCAGGCAAAATAGGCTGTTTGCATCAACATTTCTTTCTCGGGGAAATTTCCGGAACAGGCTAAATATTCCGGGCCAACGGTTCGATACCTGATCAAGCGGGAAAGTTTTCCGCTTAGGTAAAGAATTTCACTTACGTCGACAGGCACGTCTGGCGTGAGTATCCGGCCTCAAAACATGGAAGATACAGTCGTGAACCGCTTCACCCTCCTCTTACTCATTGGGACTTCCGTCGCAGGTAGCAACGCCTTCGGCCAAAACCAAGGACGTTCGGGCAATCCCGCCGTTCGGGTAGCGCAATCGCCAGTGGTACCTGCAAGATCATCTGCAGTTCCACGACCATCGCGGCCGGTTGGTAAACTCGTAGCCCAGCAAAATGTAATTCAAGACGCTGGCGAAATGATTTACGAAGAATCGCCGGAAAGCGTGGTACTCGGTGAATCTTATGATCCCAACGAAGGACTTGCAGAAATCGGTGGCGGTTGTGCGAGCTGTGGAGGCGGCGGCTGCAGCAGCTGCGGCGACACATTTGGCGACACCTGTGGCTCGGACATGGGATTCGACCTGTGCAATCCAGGGGGCTTGGGTGGACGACAATTGTGCATCGGACTTCCTTCGCACGGTTGGGTTAGCGTTGAATATCTGAGTTGGCTTCAAAACGGGATGAACACTCCTGCTTTGGTAACTACCTCAACGCCAGCGACAACACCTCAAGCACAAGCAGGTGTGCTAGGGCTTTCAACGACAAGCACACTTTACGGTGGCGATAATAACATCCTCGATGATCGCATGAGCGGAACGCGAGTCCGATTCGGCTGGTGGTTTGCGAACAATCCAAACCTGGGTGTCGAAGGTGAGTACTTCGGTTTCGGAACAAAGACGGAAAACTTTGACCGACAATCCAACGGTGCCTCGATTTTGGCTCGCCCCTTTTACAACGATGTCACCGGCCTCGAAGATTCTGAATTGATATCGTATCCCGGAGTCGTCTCGGGACGAATTCGCTCCACTGCCACCTCGAAAATGGACGGTGGCGCGGTTCGATTCCGCAGGTTGCTATGCTGCAGCAGTGGTTGCGGATTCTCCCCCCTCACCTGTGGTCCTGTCCCTTCCCAATCACGTATCGATGCGACCCTAGGTTGGAGATTTTTGCAACTTAAAGAAACCCTCGGTATTCAAGAAGACCTGACCTCGCTCACAAACAACCAAGGAAGCTTCGTCATCAACGATAACTTCCGAACACGCAATCAATTCAACGGCGCCGAAATCGGCGTACATTGGATGGGCCGACGAGGATATTGGTCGCTCGATACGCTGATGAGATTGGGCCTGGGCAACACCCGCCAAGAAGTGGGGATCAACGGAACAACGCTGATTACACAGAACGGCGTGACGACAAACAACAATGGCGGTTTGCTAGCACAACGAACCAATAGCGGTACCTTTGTGAGAAATCAATTTGGAGTCGTGCCAGAGTTGGGTGCAACGCTTGGCTATCAATGGACCCAACGCATGCGATTGACAGCTGGCTACTCCTTTATCTACTGGAGCAACGTTGTTCGCCCAGGAGACCAAGTTGATACGACGGTCAATCCAAACTTGCTACCGCCGGAGAATCCGATTCAAACATCACGCCTGAATCCTCGCTTCGCGTTCCAGGATTCGGATTACTGGGTTCAAGGCTTGAGCCTAGGCGGCGAGTATCGGTGGTAAACGCTGGCAAACATCGCCAGACATTGATTCGATCAAGCGGCACACATCAGTGCCGCTTTTCTTTTTGATAGGCTTGTTTGCTTCTATTTTGAACGCGAGTTGCTTGGTCTACTCAAGTGGAAGAGCTTACCTGACTTACCAAGAGATTCAAACACAATCCATTTTGTCTGACTACTTGATCCAAGATTCAAGCCAGAACGTCCGATCAACTGGATAGAGCCAGACTCTTTGAGACTGGTTATGCTAACAATTTGATGGAGTGGGGATCATGGCGAGCTTTCTAAAGAGTGTGTTGGATAGTCTAAGACTCAACAAACGAAACAACGAGCGCGCACGCGAGCGTAATCGCCGCGCTCTCCAACTCGAAACACTCGAAGGTCGATCTTTGATGGCAATCGACCTTGCTGTCATCAGTGGTACGTCGTTCGTGGATCTGACAAGCAACGGACTGACTGGCGATGACACTCGCGTGGGCGGGGCAACGGTGCAGCTGTTTCGCGATTCTAATACGAACGGCACGTTTGAATCGGGAACAGACGTATTGCTTGGAACGGCAACGACTAACTCGACGACCGGTGTGTACAGTTTTGCAAGCACTAGCGCGGGTGGCACATTGGCCGCAAACACTCTCACGGCAGGCAACTATTTCGTAAGGCAATTGCCGATTGCAAGCTTCAATCCACCGTCAACTCCCACTCTGGTCACCGTTTCTTCGGGAGATCGAAATGGAACTCCAGTGCGAGTCATCGATCCGTTTACCGGCGGAGCCCAAAGTCTCTCCGCCGACAGCGTGACCCCCGTTGTAAACGGCTCAGCATCCAACGCGTCGATTGTTGGTGGCGAACGAGATGTTAGGCTAACCTACACAAGTGGAATCCAGGACGTCCAACTTGATATTATCCCTTCGATTTCAACGTTGTCGTTTAGCTCTAACTTGCAAGTTTTAGGAAACGTACTTTTGCAGTATGACGGTGTCGACGGAACGGGGACCTTGAACGCGACCGGTCTTGGTGGAATAACGTTAAATGGGACCGATTCGCGCGCAGGGATCCAACTTTCGACACGTGGCGACAATGCCGGCGGTACTGCGGTTGTAAGAGTTTATACCAGCGCCACGAATTTCTCGACCTCCACCGTTAACATACCTGCACAAACGACTCCAGAACCAATCTTCGTTCCATTCTCCTCGTTCACCACTGGCGTAGGTGCTGCAGCCGCCGCTGATTTTAATTCGGTGGGTGCTATCGAGGTTCTCATCAATGGCGTCGTTGAACTTCAAGCAACCGTCACTGTGGTTCAAAGCTTGCGTCCAACCACCATTACGGCAAACGTGCAGAACACAACGGCAAGCATTCAGGTTGTCAAGTCAACGAACGGCCAAGATGCCAACACGACTACCGGGCCATTGTTGGCTGTAGGATCGACTGCCACCTTCACTTATGTTGTCACCAACACAGGTGGAGTTGCACTTTCTACCGTAGTGGTTCGTGACGACAATGGAACGACAGGCAACACTGCGGACGACTTTACAGTGACGCGGACGGGTGGAGATGCCAATTCGAACAACATTCTGGAAACCACGGAAACTTGGACTTATTCTGCAACGAGCGTTGTAACCGCAGGGCAGTACACCAACATCGGTACAGTCACCGCTTTGGACCCATCGACGAATTCAGTTACCGATACCGACCCTAGCAACCATTTTGGGGTCACTGCTGGCGTCAATGTTGTTAAGTCAACCAATGGCCAAGACGCCAACACAGCCACAGGACCATTGCTCGCTGTTGGGGCTACAGCGACATTTACCTACGTTGTGACCAACACAGGAAACGTAGCCTTGGGGACAGTGGTCGTTCGAGATGATAACGGTACAACCGGAAACACCGCGGACGATTTTAATGCAACACTTCAGTCAGGCGACGCCAACTCCAACGGTAGACTGGATACAACTGAGACTTGGACCTATCAAGCGACTCGCGTGGTCACCGCTGGTCAGTACGCCAATATCGCCACGGTTACTGGAACCCCTGTGGATTCCACAGGTACTGCGATTCCTTCGATCACAGCTCCAACGGATACGGATCCTAGCAATCACTTTGGTGTCACAACCGGCATCAACTTGGTCAAGTCCGTGAATACTCAGGATGCGAACACTACAACGGGGCCCACGTTGGGGGTCGGCGCCAACGCCACCTTTACTTATGTGTTGACCAATACGGGTAATGTTGCGCTTGGAACAATAGTCGTTCGCGACGACAACGGTACGACGGGAAACACGGCCGACGACTTCAGCCCAGCGATTCAGTCGGGAGATACGAATTCCAACAGTCGTCTCGACACAGGCGAAACGTGGACGTTTCAAGCGACTCGACCTGTAATCGCCGGGCAATACACGAACATTGGCTCTGTCACAGGTACCCCTGTTGATGCTGCTGGAGCTGCAATCGCCGGCTTCCTTCAAGTGACCGACACGGACCCAGCAAACTACATCGGTGTAACGGCAAATGTCAACGTCGTTAAGTCCGTGAACAGCCAGGATGCAAACACAACAACTGGACCAAGTCTTGTGGTTGGTTCGACCGCAACCTTTACCTATGTGGTAACCAACACTGGCGGTACAGCGTTAGGCACGGTCGGAGTCAGAGATGACAACGGCACTACGGGAAATACGGCTGACGACTTCACCGCAACACTGCAAAGCGGCGATGCGAACAACAACGGCAGAATGGAAACCACCGAAACGTGGACTTTCCAGGCAACTCGACCCGTTGTTGCTGGCCAATACTCCAACATCGGGACTGTCACGGGGACGCCGGTTGACAGCACGGGTACTGCCATCGTAGGGCTCACCGCAGTGACCGACACCGACCCAGCCAATTACTTTGGTGTGACGGCGGGCATCAACATTGTGAAGTCCACGAATGGACAGGACGCGAACACTGCCACAGGGCCGGTTCTTGCGGTGGGAGCGAATGCGACTTTCACTTTCGTTGTGACGAACACCGGTTCAACTCCGCTTGGAACGGTCGTGGTCGGTGATGATAACGGGACGCCAACAGTAACCACAGATGACCTTGTCCCATCCTTGCAGAGTGGGGACGCGAACAGCAATGGCAGACTTGACACCAATGAAACTTGGACATACCAAGCCACACGCGCCGTAACAGCAGGTCAATACTCCAACATCGGTCGAGTGTCCGCCAATCCGGTTGACTCGACGGGTGCAGCAATCGCGGGAGCAACAGCCGTGACAGATACCGACCCAAGCAATCACTTTGGTGCGACGGCAGGAATCAATGTTGTCAAATCGACGAACGGAGTCGATGCAAACGCAGGCCCTGGTCCATCGTTGACCGTCGGCAGCACGGCAACCTTTACTTATGCTGTAACCAATACCGGCAATTCGGCTCTTACTACGGTATCGGTGCGAGATGACAACGGCACGACCAACAACACCGCAGACGACTTTAATGCTACGTTTGTCAGTGGAGATGCGAACAACAACGGTCGGCTAGATACCAATGAAACGTGGACTTACCAAGCGACTCGAACAGTCACCACCGGTTTGTACACCAATTTGGCTACGGTTACGGGAACTCCAGTGGACCCGACTGGTACGACCATCGTCGGTCTAACGGCCCCATCAGATACCGATCCGAGCACCCACACCGGCGTGCCGATATTCTCGAAGCGACTGTTTTTGGCCTCAAGCGTCTAAAGTGGTCAAGCGTCTAAAGTAGCAGGCATATCCCATGTGCCGCAGCCGAGACTTCGTTTAACAGTCGGCCGTAGGCGTACTGTCCAAAGAGCGCGGTACGCCTACGGCTGACCGTTAAACGACTCATTCCAAGGCTATGGCTTGGAACGCACTGCCTTCGATGCTCTGCCTCGCGTTAGCCATGCTTTTACAACTGGAGGCAGGAGCCTCCGGTGCATTGCGTCCCCAGACGGAGCCAGAGGGCGAGTACCTAAGCAGGCCGATGCTTGCTTCACAAGGGCGTTGCCTTACTTCTCTAAAAGTTTCTAGCTGGGACAACGATCCTGGCTATTTCGTTACTGCAATTTATGGTTAGGATGGCTAAGGTTTCCTGCAATCCCTAACCTTCACTGAAAATACTTGCACGCATTCTTAGCGTTTTCGAGATTCCTCCATGACTCAAGACCCGCACGTTGTTTGGCATGACCAGTCCATTACCAAGCAGCAACGCATGGATCGCCATCGACATCGAGGGTGTGTCGTTTGGTTCACCGGACTAAGCGGTTCAGGGAAAAGCACCGTTGCGAACAGCGTCGAACAAAAGTTGTTTGAGCGGGGGGCGCAGACCTTTTTGTTGGATGGCGACAATGTTCGCCACGGATTGTGCGCTGGCCCCAACCTACTGGAGCCAGTTCATGGCAAAGAGTTTGCAGCTCGCTTTGGACTCGGATTTGGACAGCAGGATCGCGAAGAGAATATTCGACGCGTTGGGGCGATCACGGAGCTTTTTGCTTCCGCTGGGCTAATTTGCTTGACCGCCTTCGTCAGCCCCTATCGAATCGACCGAAATCGTGTCCGTCAGTGGGTCGAATCGCAAGGTGAGAAAGGGGATTTCTTAGAGGTCTTTGTCAATACACCTCTTGAGACGTGCATCGAGCGCGATCCTAAGGGGCTGTATCAGCTTGCACTGCAGGGTAAAATCAAGAACTTTACCGGAATTAGCGATCCCTACGAACCACCGGAATCGGCAGAACTTGTGCTCGCTGGTGCATCCCACCCGCCTAATGTTTTGGCCGAGCAAGTCATTGAAATGCTCATTGAAAGAAAAGTAATCACACCATGAGAATCCGTTTATTGCTGAAGTTTCGAGTTATTCCACTTTATTTTATGGGAGGGTTGCTGCTTTTTGCTTTAGGGATCCTTGGAACTGCTTTAGCGCAGGAAAAGCCAGCGAGCAAGATTGCTTCAACCGAGCGAATCGCAAAACTTGATCTAACAAAGTACTCCGAGGATGCCGCCAAATGGGATCAAGACGTTACTAAGTTATCCGCCGGCAACACAACCCAAGGAGGTCCAGAGACGATCCTTTGCATGGGCAGCTCCAGTTTCCGCCTTTGGGATTCGATTTCGGACGACATGGCCCCATTCTCGGTTGTTCGTCGCGCCTATGGCGGCGCAAAGTTCTGCGACCTTGCGATTCATGCGCCGAAATTGATCGAAGGGCTTCGATTCCGAGCGGCCATGATTTTTGTAGCAAACGACATCGTGGGCAAAGAAAAAGACAAGAGTCCAGAGGAAGTCGCTCGACTTGCAAAAATCGTGATCGATGCTGTTCGAAAAGAGAATCCGACGGCTCCTGTTTTTCTCATTGCGATCACTCCTTGCCCTTCGCGATTCCCGTCCTGGCCAACCATCGCGATGGCCAACCAATCGCTTGAAAAGCTTTGCACACCGGAGTCCAAAACCTACTTTGTCGCTACCGAATCCAAATACATGGATGCAAAGGGAGTGCCCATCCCCGAGTTGTTTGTTAAAGACATGTTGCATCAAAACAAAGACGGCTACGCCATTTGGTCTGGCCTCCTCAAGGAAGCGTTAAAGAAAAACCTACCGTAGCACGACTACCATGCCCACTCGCTAGTATTTACATCCATTGCGACATTGCATGCTAAGGTGCCTGAAAAATATTGAATTTTGGCGTTAAAAAACCTAGACTCAGGGGATGTCTGATGCGTACGATACGTCCGTGCAAGCGAGAAGGGATCTCGGGACGAATCAAGCAAACCAGACATCAAGTCACTTTGGAAATCACTTCTCCTGCTTGATTTTTCACCGCAATGAATACTGCACAAAATCCTCCGGTTGGAATTTGGAAATTGCTATCCAGTTCAACTTTCCAGGCTGCACTTGGCGTTCTGATTGTGTTGGCTGTGTGTTGGGTGGCATTTTATGTCATGGCAAGATTGCGCGATTCCAACAGGCAAGACGTGCCACTAGACGATCTGCTGCGAAAGAATTTCGAGGAAATGCGAAGTGGAGGTGAGATCAGCGAAACAGAATTCCGAAACATTACATCGTTGTTAGAAGAGAAACCTCGTCGGAACTCTTCCTCAATTGAAAACCCAGCTAGCGACTCGATCGTTGCCAAGAGTACCGGAAAAAACACCTGAATCTGTCGTTCGTGTGTGCTAGACTTTAATAAATGCATGAATCAGTCGGTCTGGGAGGCCGAGCAGGCAAGGGCAAATTCGCCTTGCAGAATGAAAAGATAATTAATCGGCTCGAAACTGTGGACAAGGATGCCCGGTTCGATTCAAAACTTTGGCTATTGCGAGGTTTTGAGAAAAACCAATCGAGCTTCCACATAGAAAATGTCCAATCCGCAGCCATCCAAGAGTGTCGGAGACTTTCTCCAAAGACACGACGTTTGGCCAATAAGTTTAAGGAGTCGAATATGCCCTCGAGTAAGGATGTCATGGCTAGCCGCCGAAATAACGCCGGCGGAACCAGCGGTAGTACTACTAAAAAGAACGCATTCTGTTCGTTCTGTCGCAAGAGCTACCGAGACGTTGGACCTCTCGTTGAAGGCCCAGGGGACGTCTACATTTGTGGCGAGTGCATCGAGCTGTGCCAATCGATCTTGGATCAAGAGCAACGACGCCGCCCATCATCCAAGAAGTTGTTCAGTGAAACGCCGACACCACGCGATATCGTCGAGCACCTCGACCAATATGTCATTGGTCAAGTGCCCACCAAGCGAGCTCTGGCCGTTGCTGTCCACAACCACTACAAACGCCTGACCGCCGGTTGGAATGGTTCAGACATCGAAATTGAAAAATCGAACATCCTCCTTGTTGGACCAACCGGTAGCGGCAAAACGTTGATGGCCAGGACATTGGCCAAAATGCTCAATGTACCGTTCGCCATCGGTGACGCCACGACTCTAACCGAAGCTGGTTATGTAGGTGAGGACGTCGAGAACTTGCTATTGAAATTGCTGCATGCTGCCGATTTCGACATCGAGGCCGCTCAGCGAGGAATCCTCTACATCGACGAAATCGACAAGATCGGCAAAACGAGCCAAAACGTCTCGATCACCCGTGACGTCTCCGGAGAAGGTGTCCAGCAAGCTCTTCTCAAAATGCTCGAAGGGACCGTTGCCAACGTGCCTCCTCAGGGTGGCCGAAAGCACCCTGAACAACAGTATATTCAACTTGACACCACGAACATCCTCTTTATCTGCGGCGGTACGTTTGTCGGCATCGACGACATTATCCGCAAGCGTCTGGGCAAGAAATCACTCGGTTTCGGACCAGGCTCCAGCACACGTGAAGAGGGAGACGTCGCTTCGCTACTCGCTCAAGTTCAATCGGATGACATTCTGGAATTCGGCATGATTCCTGAGTTGGTTGGACGTTTGCCTGTCGTCACGTCCCTGTTGCCGCTCGATGTTCCTGGCTTGATCAAAGTCCTCAGTGAACCCAAGAACGCGTTGCTCAAGCAATACCAAGCCCTCTTTGGAATGGAGAATTGCGAACTGCACCTGACCGAGGCCGCACTGAAGGGCGTTGCACAAAAAGCCCACATCAAAAACGTCGGTGCCCGCGGTCTTCGAGGAATCATCGAAGACGTGATGATGGACATCATGTTCGAGCTGCCCGATCAAGAAGCGGGAACGGTTTACACGATCGATATCGATGCCAACGACGGAAAACTCCGACACTTCAAGAGTGTTCCGCAACGCAAAGAAAGTGCATAGTCAGCAACGCCTTATCTCTAAAGAAAAACCCAAGGAGCGGGATGAACGGAATCGTTCATCCCGCTCTTTTCTTTTCCT
>CANHVO010000008.1 GCA_947463915.1 Planctomycetaceae bacterium | reverse complement strand
TTGTTCAAAGTATCGTTCCCGGCGGAGTTCCATGCTCAAACGGCCGCAGAAGCCGCTATGAAGTTGCATTCCCATGTCATCGACAGGCTCGATTCGATTCAAGAAATTACGATCCATACACAAGAATCGGCAGTGCGCATCATCGACAAGAAGGGGCCACTTCTCAATCCCGCGGATCGCGATCACTGTTTGCAGTACATCGCTGCTGTGGCCATGCTGCATGGTGACCTAACCTCAGAACACTACGAAGATATCGCAGCCGCTGATCCTCGCATCGACGCCTTGCGTAGAAAGATGGTCGTCATCGAGGACCCTCGCTACACAAAAGACTACCTGGATCCCGATCTTCGTTCGATTTCCAATCGCATTCGAGTTCGATATAGCAATGGCACTGAAACGGAATCATTCGAAGTGGAGTTTCCACTCGGACACCGACGTCGTCGCGCCGAATCGCTTAGGCCTCTTGAAATGAAGTTCCGCCAGAACGCTGGTACTCGTTTTTCGGAAGCTCGGGTCGATGCATTGTTCAGTATGTTTGAAGCGAAAGACTCGCTTCTGAAAATGCGAGTTTCTCAGTTTATGGATCAATTTGCAGAGACCAATAACCCATAAGGTATCAGCCGTGACTGCGTTGCGAGAAATTGCCGATTCGATCCAACAACAGGAGCAGATTCTGTTGCAAGGTGGTGGTAAATCTGGTTCGGATCGGCAACGAAAGCTTGGCCGCCTGCCTGTTCGAGAACGTTTGTCGGTGTTGCTAGATCCGGGACAACCGTTCTTGGAACTGGGGCTTTGGGCCGCCTACAAAATGTATCCAGATTGGGGCGATGTGCCTGCCGCTGGTGTGGTGTCCGGGATCGGCTGGATTAGCGGTCACCCATGCATGATTGCAGCTAACGATGCGACAGTCAAAGCAGGCGCCATGTTCCCGCAATCCGTCAAAAAGATGATTCGAGCGCAGAAGATCGCTCATCGCTTGCGATTGCCTATTGTTTATCTTGTGGATTCGGCAGGTGTCTTCTTGCCTTTGCAAGATGAGATCTTTCCCGATGAAGATGACTTTGGTCGGATCTTTCGGAACAACTCGGTTCTGTCGGCCGATGGCATCCCGCAGTATGCAGCGGTCATGGGTAACTGTATCGCCGGAGGAGCCTATCTGCCTGTGCTATGCGATAAGATTTTGATGACCGAGGGGAGTCAACTTTGTCTGGCTGGCCCTGCCTTGGTCAAGGCGGCAATCGGTCAAATCGTTGATCCAGAAGAACTCGGCGGAGCCAGCATGCACTCGCAAATCAGTGGGACCGTCGACTTCCACGAAAAAGATGACACCGACTGCCTAAACCGACTTCGTTCCTTGATCGCATTGTTACCTGATCCGCCGCCCCAACAATCCGGCTACACGACAGAACGAAGTATCGATGATGCGTATTCGATCGTCCAAGCGGATGGGAGGGGCGAATACGATGTGCGCGACTTGCTCAAGTGCTTTGTTGACTCCGGAAGCATTCAGGAGTTCAAACCGGACTTTGGCCGAACCGTCGTTACCGCCTACGTTCGCATCAATGGTGTTCCCGCTGGAATCGTCGCCAACCAGCGCAAGCGATCGACCACGGCGCAAGGCGAGGTGCAAATCGGTGGCGTACTCTATGGCCCTTCCGCGGAAAAAGCGGCTCGATTTGTGTTGGATTGCAATCAGACTCGGATCCCTCTCATCTTCATTCAGGATGTCCAAGGATTCATGGTTGGCAAACAAGCGGAACAGTCTGGTATTATACAATCAGGAGCACAATTCGTTCACGCAATGAGCACAGCCACGGTCCCGAAATTCACGGTCATCGTGGGCAGTTCGTATGGCGCTGGCAACTACGCGATGTGCGGTCGTGCATACGATCCAGCTTTGATTCTTGCTTGGCCTAACGCACGATACGCAGTCATGGGTGGAAACCAAGCTGCCGACACGATGTTGACTTTGCGAATTCGCGAAGCAGAAAAATCGGGAAACAAGTTAACACCAGAAGCGATTGAGGAAATGCGAGATTCCATTCGACGTATGTACGAAGAGCAGACCGACATTCGTTATGGAGCAGCCCGCGGTTGGGTGGATGCGATCATTGCACCTCACCATACGCGATTATGGTTGTCCTCAGCACTAGCGATCGCACCACGCGTGAGCGAAAAACAAGCACGGGTAGAAGTGTGACCAACACCAAAGCACGAGAAATGATTCGGGTCGGAAACGCGCAGGCCTTTTGGGGAGATCGGCCGTCGGCTGCGGTTGAGATTCTTTCGCAAGAGCCAGATCTCGACTATCTCACGATGGATTATCTGGCCGAAGTCTCTATGTCGATCTTGGCCTTGCAACGTGAACGCGATCCAAAGCTTGGTTATGCCCAAGACTTCGTCGAAGTGGTTCGAAGCCTCGCGGAATATTGGGCGGCGGGAGGACGTTGCCGATTGATTGCCAATGCTGGAGGCTTGAACCCGCTGGAATGCGCTCGAGCTTGTATTGCAGCGCTGGAAAAGTCCGGGTGCCGTTCCATGAAGATTGGCGTAGTGGCTGGCGACGATGTGTTGCCTGCCCTGCTCGCCAGTGAAACGAACTCAACTCAGTTTCAAAATTTGGACTCATCGGACCCGCTGACTAGCGTCATAGATCGCTTGGTGACCGCCAATGCGTATTTGGGTTGCGATGGAATAGTGCAAGCGTTAGCAGCCGGAGCAGACATCGTCATCACCGGCCGCGTTGCGGACCCATCGATGGTTGTCGCACCGTGCGTTTACGAGTTCGGTTGGAAGAACGATGACTGGAATGAACTGGCCGGTGCGACGGTCGCGGGCCATCTGTTGGAATGCGGTACCCATGCGACAGGCGGCATCTCGACCGATTGGCTCGATGTTCCGGACCCGGTGCACCTTGGATTCCCAATCGCGGAGATCCATCGTGACGGGTGTTGCACAATCACCAAATCGGAACTGTCAGGCGGATGCGTAACTCCGGCAACCATCAAGGAGCAACTCATCTACGAAATTGGAAACCCTGGAAACTACTTGAGCCCCGATTGCGCGGTTTCATTTCTTTCTCTCGAAGTCGAAAGCATCGGAGTCAATCGGGTTCGAGTGAGTGGGGCCATCGGAAGCCCGCGTCCGGAAACGCTTAAGGTCAGCGCAACCTACCGCGATGGCTATCGTGCGGCAGGGATGCTTACATTTTTTGGTCCGCAGTCCGTCGTCAAGGCTCGTTGTTGTGGTGATCTGGTCCTCCAGCGACTTCGGGAAGCAGGGGTTGTTTTTCGCGATTCGATCGTCGAGTGCTTGGGCAATGCCGAAAGTGTTCCGGTTGCGAATCTTACAGAAGCAGGGCATTCGCTTTACGAAACGGTTTTGAGAATTGCCGTCGAGTCCGATAAGAAGAGCGACGTAGAGCGATTTTCGCGAGAACTAATGCCTCTGATTACTGCTGGACCGCAGGGTACAACTGGGTATGCAGAGGGGCGACCTCGCGTGCATGGAGTGATCCGTTATTGGCCGTGCCTTATTGATGCGAAACTTGCTCGTCCAACCTTAGAGACCTTTCAATCCGATGAGACAACAGCGATCCGCCTAACTGCCGCAGTTTGGCCACACCTGAAAAATCGCTTCCCTCAGCAACTAACTTCGAGTATCCCATTGAAAAAGCAGATTGCGGTATCTGAAGCGAACTGCTTGTTGGATGTGGCGCATGGGCGGAGCGGCGACAAAGGGACGGGGGCAAACGTCGGAATACTTGTGCGGTCCATGAGCGACTATGACTGGTTGAAGAAGTGGCTAACTGCAGATCGAGTTGCACAATTCTTTTCACCGATCGGAATCACTTCGGTGGAGCGCTTTGAAATGGAAAATCTCGGCGGGCTCAACTTCGTAGTGAAGGGGATTTTGCGACGTGGGTTGAGAAATGATGCGCAAGGCAAAGCGCTTGCTCAAGCTTTGTTGTCGATACGATTAAGGGAGTGAGTAACTCACTTACTCCCGAGCAAAGGCCCGATTGGCCCGAAAGGCGTTCAATTAAGCCTTTGCTCGTAGCGGAAGTTGTAAAACTTCCTGGAGTTCGAGGCACTTCATGAACTCTTGCGAGATTCCACTACCTACTAATTCAACGCCATTCCCGATTGGCCTGCACTGCCCCCAAAGTTGTTCATGCAGGGCGTGGCGAAAAAGCACATGGTTTTCGATCAAATCTCGCGACAACTCAATGTAGTCTTCGTCAAATTCAGCAATAGCGATGTCTCCAAGTTGATTCTCTCCTCAACGGCAATAACATGGCAACCAACTCTGATACCGAAGAACCCTGGATCGATGGCTTAACTATTGGCGAAGTGCTCCGCGAGACGGCGAAGAAGTATCCG
The DNA here is from genome assembly GCA_947463915.1 of Planctomycetaceae bacterium. Lineage (GTDB taxonomy): Bacteria > Planctomycetota > Planctomycetia > Pirellulales > Pirellulaceae > JBKCUI01. The sequence continues at coordinate 47,980 of CANHVO010000008.1, read as the reverse complement.
GCACAGGATGCAGTGGTATTCTGTAGTTCGGGTTATCGTTTGTCGTGGAGTGCGTTCGATGCCGAGGTGGATCGCGTGGCCTGCAGCTTGCTTTCGCTCGGTCTGCGCCGCGGCGATCATTTTGGAGTATGGGCGACGAATGTCCCAGAGTGGGTTGTTCTGCAATTTGCGACAGCTCGAATCGGTGCCGTTTTGGTGACAATCAACCCTTCGTACCGAACAAGCGAACTTGCACATGCGGTTCGACAGGCCGATCTTTGGGGCTTGGCATTGATCGACAAGTTCAAGACGACCGACTATTTCGCTTCATTACGCGAAGCAATACCACAAATGGCGATGCATGCCCCAGGTGAACTCAATTCTTCGCAATTTCCGAAATTGAGATGGGTTCTGTCAATGCGTGGTGAGACTCCCACGGGCGCGATCTCTTGGCAAGAACTTCTTGCTCGGTCGGGTGAGGTTTCGGCCAAGCAGTTGCAAGCGGCCGAACGGCAACTGAATTGCTCGGACCCAATCAATATTCAGTACACGTCAGGAACGACCGGTTCGCCCAAAGGTGCTATGCTTTCGCATCGCAATATTTTGCTTAACGCCTATTTCGCGGGACTGGGGCAGCGATTTACCCATGTGGATCGCATTTGCATACCGGTCCCACTCTATCATTGTTTTGGGTGTGTGCTTGGCACTCTCTGTTCGATTGTGCATGGCGCAACGATGGTTTTCCCGGCTGAAAACTTTCAAGCTGCGGCGACCCTGCAAGCCATCGAATCAGAACATTGCACAGCGGTTTATGGAGTGCCGACCATGTTCATCGGCATGATGGAACACACGGACTATCCGCAACACAATCTCACCTCGCTCAGAACAGGGATTATGGCCGGCAGTCCCTGCCCAATCGAGCTTATGAAACGCGTGACGAATGAGATGGGGGCTAATCAAATGACGATCGGCTATGGACAAACCGAGGCGTCGCCATTGATTACACAGACCAAAGCGGACGATTCGCTGGAGCTTCGTGTTGGGACCGTGGGCCGGCCTCTCCCTGGAATCGAGGTCAAGGTGATTGATCCAGAGACGGGTGTTACGCTTGGAGATGGGCAACCTGGTGAGCTTTGTGGAAGAGGCCATGATGTCATGATTGGTTACTATAATTTGCCTGACAAAACCGCAGAGGCGATTGATGCGGATGGTTGGTTGCACACCGGTGACTTGGCCGTTCGAGAGCCAAACGGCTACTATCGCATTACAGGCCGACTTCGCGATCTCATCATCCGAGGAGGCGAGAATGTTTATCCGCGTGAGATCGAAGAGCTCCTGTACCAGCATCCTGCTATTCAAGACGTGCAGGTCATTGGGGTCCCCGATCGCAAGTTCGGCGAAGAAGTGATGGCTTGGGTGCGGCTTCGAGAGGGTACCACCGCAACCTCCGACGACTTAAAAGCCTTTTGCAAAGCGAGCCTCGCGTATTTTAAGGTGCCGAACTACTGGAAGTTTGTGGACAGCTTCCCGATCACTGTTACCGGCAAAATTCAGAAGTACAAAATGCGCGAGATGAGTATCGAAGAGTTGGGCCTGCAAGCCGTAGCGAAGATTGAAACGGCTTAACGCTATTAGCCGCGGTTTTCGACGAATGTCGAGCGATCTTGGAAACCCGGGGGATGATCTTGGAAACGCGGGGGGATAGCGTCCAATGGCACTCACTTCGTTCGAATTGAGCCTCGGGCGCTAGCCCTCATGTCACCCACATTTCCGGACAGATTTCGTAATCGTACGCAATGAAATGGTACTCGTACTCGATTATCCGATCGAGCACGAGTACGAGTACTGCCCTTCGGGCGGAGTACGAGTACGATGGTCATGGACCGAGATACGTCGATTCGAGTGCTGTCATAGCCTGAAATCGTTCGACTACCTCAGGCGTCGCCATTCGAGGCAGATTTCTCGCAAGCACGATGCTCTCCATGGTATGAACCAGTCGCTTGAATCGGACGTCTCGGGACTCTGCCGCTGCTGCCTTGTCTCTCGAGGTTTGCCGATCCGCTTGTCCTTTGGCGTAAGCTTCGAAACTGGGCAACTGCTTAAGCTCGCCTAAAATCGAGTCCCCTTCTTGTCCTTGCAACCAGTCCAAATATGGCCACTGAACAGGGTCTGACAAGTCTGGCCAACTTTCCACGATTTCCTTTTGAAGCGTCCTCATTCTCGAATTCCGGCCACCACGCCCAGCTTGTCCACCAGGTCCGCCAGGTCCACGACGTCTCGTTCCCATTCTGCTTTCTTGGAAGACTTGGCCTTGAGCAAGATTCTGTTGAAACACTTCTGTGACAGACAGCGCCATCGAAAGCTCCAATTGTTTCGCCAACGATTCTAGCGTCAAGCGTTCGACTGGCGTTCCAAGATTCGCGACGTCCTGGAGCGTTCCGGTAAAGTATTCCAAACCGAGTTCACTGTCCGCTCGATCGTCGGACGATGGACTATCTTTGATGCGAGTCGACTCGTACCCTCCGATTCGACTGTAATGTCGCAATAGAATGTCGCTACTCTTGAGTGGTATGTCGATGGTTTGACTCGCTCGTACCGCGAACGCATGTGCTTCAGCAAGAGAAATGCGACCGTTTTGATCGCAGTCCACTCCCTCGGCTTGTTTGCCGGTCCGTGAACGGCCCATGAATGAGCCCCAGAAATAGCTGCTGTACTCTTCGTCGTTCTCAATGTCAGGTCGGCATCCTGCAGCCGGTAAATCGAATCGTTGCGCAAAAAATCCAACGCGAACTGCGCTCGCAAGACCATTGTTTGGCTCTCCACCCTCGAAAATGGAGTTGGCAAATCCGCCGCAATAACATTGAGCCATCACCAATACGACGGGGATGTTGCTAGGAAGCTTATCGAGCCATCCAGTAAAGGTTTTCATGCTGATCGGTTGTTTGCGCCAACATGTAATGGAGGTATTCATCGAGTCTTTGCCGCTGGCTGGTCCTCCATGCGCGGTGACGTACACGATCAGCCGATCTCCTTCCGTCAAACGTTCGCGAATTTCATCCAGACCACTTCGAATCGATTTTGGGCTTATCGGTCCACGCACGTTTGGCACTTCGTGGTTTCGATAACTGAGTTTCGGTTTATCGAGTGCAAAAACGGATTCCAGCAACTCAATAGCAGGCGAGGCCGCTGCCGGCTTGGGCAACATGACTTGCAGATCTTCTTGAGCATCTACCCCATCTGCAAAGTAGACATGATTTTGAGCTGTGCTTGCAAACCGTTCCTTGACCACTTGCTGGAAGAACAAAACGTTTGCCTCGAGCGACGCTTGATTGCCAGCGGGTTCGTATCCGCCTCCGACGGTTAAGACATAATCGTTGGCAGATACAGCACCTTCAAATCCAATAGCGGCCAGCAGGCTGGCCAAAAACCAGAAACAACTTCGGTGGTAACACATTGGGTTTTCCAGAATGGACCTTCGGCTGGCTTGGAAACGACGAAATCAACGGCGGATTATTTTTTTGCCGAGATGCAAAACAAGTGTTTGTCACCTCGCAAAAACAGTTCACTGCCAACCGGAGCAGGCGTTGCGTCCACTGGCTCTCCAACTGAATTCTTTGAGACGATGCTCAGCTCGTCGGCATCCTTGATCACTGCAGTCGTGCCATTTCTATCTGTCAAAAAAACGAAACCACCTGCAGCAACTGGCGATGCGTAAGTCGTTTCAACGCCAGCGACTCGACTTGCCATGTAATGCGGCTTGCCTGTCTTGGCATCAACACATGATAGCTGTCCGGATTTGCCTTTGTAAAAGTAGATTCGCCCGGAGGACAGAAGCGGCGATCCGATATCGGGCGTATCGCGATTGATCGTCCACGCGACATTCTTGGTCCCTTGGATGTCCCCTCTACCATCCATGCGAAACGCGCCAAGATATGAGCCACGGTGGCCACTTCCCACATAGGCAAAATCTTGGTCGGCCACCGCAGAGGCAACCGGTCGTTCCGTCTGGCCGGCGCACCGCCAGAGTTCTTTACCCGTGTCTAAGTCATAGGCCCTCGCGAACTTTTGGCCGTTCATGATAACTTGCTTCTTGCCAGCAAACTCGGCCACGAGAGGAGTCGCCCAGCAGGTGGGTTCGTCGCGTGGAGTCATCCAAATCGTTTCGCCTGTCAGTTTGTTCAGGGCATAGAGCGCCGATTGACCATCATGATCCCAAGGCACAAGAATCTTGTCGCCTGCAATCGTTGGAGAACTCCCTTCGCCAAAAGTGTTGCGCGTTTGCATTAGGCCGAAATCATCTTTTGACCAAACCAAGTTGCCATCCATCGTATAGCAATAGAGGCCTCGCGAGCCAAAGTGGGCATAGACGTGCTGACCGTCGGTGCATGGAGACGCGGACGCAAAACCATTGGTCTCATGGGTACCTTCGTGCGGAGTTGCGACCACAGCTGTTTGTTCCCAACGAATCTCCCCATCCTTTCGATCAATGCAGAAAACCACGAATTCCAACGTAGGGATTCGCGTGGCCTTGCCGGTCGACACTGCGGTGGTTACGAAGACCGAATCCTCCCAAACGACGGGCGAGCCCGAGCCGCGGCCAGGGATGGCGACTGTCCATTTGATGTTCTCCGTTGGGCTCCATTTTGTTGGAGGAGTCGCGTTCATTGCCACACCGTTGCCTGTTGGACCTCGCCAGTGCCCCCAGTTGTCGGCATGCGTTACAGGAACGAGGCATAGCCAAGCAAGCATACCAAGAACACTCTTCTTCATTTTGGACTCCGTTTGAGTTTGCAGTTGGATCGGATTGGTATTGTGTTTGGAGAGGTTATCTGGGACATCGGATTTGGCAATTCTAATGTATTTGAACTTGCCGTTACATTCCGCACGGAAATCAATAAATAGCGAATGCAAATTTCTGTTTTGCGAACCTAGGCCTTGACGATGACGTAGTATCCATTAGCGCTTTGCTGGACGGATTAGGGCACGCATTGGGAAAACCCAAGCGATCTCGGGTCTCCCCTGCAAAACCGCTGGGGCTTTTTGAAAAGAACGACCGTTTTCAACTGACCCTCCTTTTCGCCTTCTCGGTCCAAAACCGCACTCTGGAGCGCCTATCATGTCCGTTCGGAACTTGATCCAAGGACGTTTTCCTTGGGGTTATTTTAGAAACTACCCATTTCGGGCTGCAGGACTTTTCGTCCTCCTTCTCACGTTAACAGCAAGCAGCGTGATTGTTTACTTGCGCTCCAACCTATCGGATGAGCGGGAGTTTCTAGGAAGATTTCGTGGCGGCACTCTACTCATTGCTGGCGGCGGTGAAATGCCTCCAATCGTGAATCAGCGATTTTGGGAACTGGCTGGTGGGAAATACGGGCGACTCGTGATCATTCCAGCGTACGAAGCGACACGCGAAGACACCAAACGTCTCAAAGAGGAATGGAGAGGCTGGAAATTCTCTTCGATGCGCGTGATCCAAGCCGGAAATCGCGATGTCGCTGACGAACCTTGTTTCTCAGACCCTATATCCAAAGCGACCGCGGTCTGGTTTAGCGGCGGTGAGCAATCGTGGCTGGCCAACCTCTATGCAGGCACCGAAACAGAAACACGACTTCAAGAACTTCTAGATCGAGGTGGAGTCATCGGCGGTACATCTGCTGGTGCAGCCGTCATGACTAAAGTAATGATCGAGGAGGGGAAATCCACCCCGAAACTTCGACGCGGCTTGGACTTGCTGAAAGACTCCGTGGTCGACCAACACTTCTTTCGCCGAAACCGAATACAAAGGCTTGCCAAGACTCTGAGAATCGAGCCCTCGCTTATTGGATTCGGAGTCGACGAAGGGACAGCTATGGTGATCCACGTTTCCAGCGGTCGCATCGGTGTGCTCGGCAAATCCTACGTGATGGCGTGCATACCGGAAATGGATTCGGATTCGTTGCGAATGGAGGTTCTGATGCCAGGCACCACAATCGATATGGATGGTTTGCGGGGTGTCGAAACGATCGTAGACGACGAAGTCGAACCGACCTAGGCTGCTCGCCGAAGTAGCTTGTAGCTGGATTCGTAAGAATTCAGCTCACTCCAAGGGTCTGCCCAACGCCGTGAGCGAGTTCTTTCTTTTTAAAGCAGGCTTTTGAGTAGCGAAAGTCGTCAAGACTTTCGGCAGCATCGCCTTAACGACCGAAACTCTGGACGAGTTTCGCTACAAAGTGTTTCACTGCGCAGCCTACAAAATAACAATCGGTTGCAACGGGATACACAGAAACGGCAGCACCAGCGAAATGGCGCCGATGATTTGCCTCGGAACTCCCAGCGGTACATTGTCGTTTCGACTCGGCGGATGAGTCACGCCCATGAGCGGAATCAACAATACCATTAAGATGAACATGGGCTGCTTGAATACAATGCTCGTGTAAATCACGTAAGCAATACATGCCAGGTAAGCGATCCAACAGACGACGCGTGAGTCTCGCCCCAATAGGCCGTGTATCACGTGACCACCGTCCAGCTGGCTTATCGGGACCATGTTTACTCCAGTAATCAGGAATCCTACCCATGCTGCCATGAGCATCGGGTTCATTGAATCGTTGCTGATGCGATCCATTTTCACTACGGGCTTCTTCATTTCCACATTTCCATCGGTTGCCACCCGAACGGGAACAACTTGCGCAAGTGCTTGGACGACTATGGGTTGTCCGAACTGCATCGAATGACTTCGTGTTTTGGGAGGCTCACCATACATAAGCCCCATAGCTGCTATCGGAAGAGCAAAGACCAAGCCTGCCAAGGGGCCAGCCAGCCCAATGTCAAATATCTGTCGTCGATCCGCTTGATGACCGTCCATTAAAATGACGGCACCGCACGTCCCGATAGGGCTTACCGGAAACGGAATGAAAATGGGCAAGCTCGAACGAATCCCGTAAAGTCGGGTTGCAAAGTAATGTCCTAGTTCATGAGCGCCGAGAATAATCGTCAGGGATACCGAGAAAAGTAGGCCGGGTATCCAGTTGGCTAGAATGTGCCTTCGAACTTCGAATAGAGAGCCTCGGTAGAATGCGGCCTCAAGCAACTCCATTGGCGACCAAGCCGCTAGTCCGACCCAAGTCATGGACGCGAGTGTAGCAAAAAGCAAAAGGAGCGGAATCCTCCAACGCGACCGCGTCCTCCGTTGAGGAGGAGCTTCTTTGGTTTCGTCGGCCAGGAACTCGTCCAGGCTAAGTCCAAGGCTTGTGAACGCTGCTTCTACTTCGTCCGCACGCTTGGAATCGGATTTCATATATCTCAACAAGCTTTAATAGGTTAGCAAACTGACGACTTGATGCGGTGCAAGCCGCGAGCGTCCATTGAGGCCGCTCAACTCGATGCAAAACAGGCAGCCAACGATTTCAACTTGGATATTCGAAAGCAACTTGCAGCAGGCCTCGACCGTTCCACCCGTAGCCAACAAGTCATCCACAACCAAAACTCGCTGCCCCACGGAAACTCCGTCCTTGTGCATTTCCAACGTATCGCTGCCATATTCGAGATCATAGCTAAATGAATGCTTTTCGTGCGGCAGTTTGCCCGGCTTGCGAACCGGCACAAAAGCCGCACCGAGCTCGATCGCTAGCGGGGCGGCAAAAATAAATCCGCGAGCTTCAGCGGCAACAAGGCTGTCAATTTTTTGACCGCGAAACGGGTCGGCCATTCGGGCGATCGTCTCGCGAAACGCGTCAGTGCTCCCAAGAAGTGGCGTGATGTCGCGAAACAAAATCCCAGGCTTAGGAAAATCAGGGATGTCTCGAATGAATTTGGTCAAATCCAAAGAAGGATTGCGTTGCATATCGTCTGGACTCTCGGTCGCAAGCGTACAAGGTTCGTTGTTTGTACTGTGGCTAATGGAAACACGCCAAATCGGCGTCGGCCAGATTATAGCAGCAATTACGCTGCGCTTCTAGCAAGGGCAGCCGACCTCAAAATTGGCAAACTACGCCTCGCACTTGAAATCCCCAACTGCTCCAAGACCGCATTGACCACCATCGGATAGGTGAGAGCATGCATGCAATTCGTGTGAACCAACGGGCACGTTTCTTTGCAGCAGGGCTGGCAAGCCATCGGCACACTCAAGATCGTTTCCGGGCGATTGTAGGTTCTTGTGATTTCAGGATCCATTGAACCGAAAAGGCTAACCACCTTTTTGTTCAAGGCGACTGCCACATGTCGCGGCCCACTGTCTGTCGAAACAACCACACTTGCCTGCTCGATGATGGCTTTGCTGAGGCTGATCGGAATGTCTTCCTCCTGCCCCATACTCTTGACGAGCGGGTGATCCGCTCCAAATGCAATTGCGTTAGCTCGCTCCCTATCGGCTGGCCCACAGTGCACAACGACCTGGACTTCGTGCTTGGTCGCAAGCTCTTTGGCGGCGCGACTCGCGTGCCCCACAGGCCACAATTTTGAGGAGGCCGCCGCTGAGGATGTATTGAATAGGATCGTTTCGCGATCCCACTCGAATTGAAATTTGGAATAAAGATCGCGAGCTAGGTCACGTTCTTTTTCGGATACAAACAATTGCATGCGGCGATCACTCGCTTCACAGCCCAAATGCTTTGCAATGTTCAGATAGTAATCAATGGCTGGTTCTTTGCGGTGGTCTACCTTTTGGTCGCGCATCGGTATCGGATCGGTTAAGAGCAAAGCTCTACCGTCTTTGGCAAATCCAACGCGCCGCTTTGCACCGGACAAGTAACCGATGAGCCCCGCGGAAAGAGAATTCGGCAGCAACACAATCATGTCAAACCGGCGACTCTTGAGCTCCGCAACCAACCCGCGACGAGACAACGTCTTTGGGCTGTTGGATCTCGGCTTATAGACCAAAGTCGAATCTACCCAAGGAGCCCCCTCGAGGACCGCGACTGGCGCATACCGCCCAACCACGCAAAGCTCTTCGATTTCTGGCATCCCTTGCCGAATCGCCCTGATTGTGGGGGTCGACATACAGGTGTCGCCCAACCAAGTTGGAAGTAAAAACGCTACTTTCATGATGGGCAATTTTTAGGAGATAGGCAATTGTCGCGTCAATAGAGATAAGTCGCTGCAGAACTTTCCCAGCAATTGATTGAGCATTGACAATCCCTTGGGTAAGATTTAGTGGCGATCTATAACACCGTCAATGCTGCCTTAGCTAGACTTCCCTCCTTAAAACCCCCACACTACTTCACCTAGCCAAAACAAAACAATGAAACCAATCACACGTAGAAGCTTCGTCAAGGCCGCTGCAGCCACAACCGCCATTGCGACTTTATCCAAGCCAACGAAAGGGTTTTCGCTTTCCAATGACGAGATCCGTTTGGGTTTTGTTGGTTGCGGCGGACGCGCTAACGAACATCTTGGCGTTTTTTCAAAATTGGATGGGGTGAAAATCGCTGGCCTATGCGATCCAGATACTCGCAAAGTGGATTCGAGCAAGAAGTTTGGGCCGGACGCAAAAGGCTTCAAAGACCTTCGTGCCATGTTCGACGACAAGGAGATAGACGCCGTCGTGATCGCAGCGTGCAATCATTGGCATTGCTTAGCTGCCATATGGGCGATGCAAGCTGGCAAAGATGTCTACGTGGAAAAACCCCTTTCGCACAGCCAATGGGAAGGGCAGCAAACCATCGCCGCCGCTCGCAAGTACAATCGCATTTGCCAAGTCGGAACTCAACAGCGATCCGATCCAATGCAAGCCGAGATCAAGAAGTTTTTGCATGAAGACAAAGCGATTGGCAGTATCCTCTCGGCTCGCGTGAATCGCTACGGCGTTCGCGATTCGATTGGTTTGCGATCGACCCCCTTATCGATCGATTCGAATGTCGATTACAACCTTTGGCTTGGCCCGGCTCAAGAGAAGCCGCTTTTCAGAAACAATCTGCATTACGATTGGCATTGGGACTGGAATACGGGCTCCGGTGAAATGGGGAATTGGGGCGTTCACGTGTTGGACGATCTTCGCAACAACGTCTTCCTCGACAAAGTCTCTTTGCCGAAACGAATCTTTGGCGGCGGCGGTCGCGTTGTTTGGAAAGATGGCGGCGAAACACCGAACGTTCATTTCGTTTACTTCGATACCGGCTCAATTCCAGTTGTAATTGGCTTGACCAATTTGCCTGCTTCACCGGACAGCAACAAATCGCCGAAGTGCCCTGGTCCCGGCAGCGGCTACATCGCCTATTGCGAAGGAGGGCGATTCGAAGGCCAAAGAGGAAGTGGGGCTGCATACGACAAGGACGGAAAACTGATCAAGAAGTTCTCGGGCAACAGCGGCGGAACTTTGCATCAAAAGAATTTCTTAGAAGCAGTCCGCAAGCGAGACCGGTCGATCCTCAACACCGACGTTCAGGTCGGACACGATTCGACGGGCTGGTGCAATTTGGCAAACATAGCCTATAGGACGGGCAATGCGTTCTCCATGGACGCGGCAGCCAAAGTCGATGTCAAAGAATGGACATCCCTGGTCGATGAGATGAAGCAACTGATGGGAGCCTATTCCTTGACGATGGAAAATGCTGACCTCAAGATTGGCCCGATGCTGACCATTGACCAAAAGACGGAAAAATTCGTCGGTAGCGATTCGGAACAAGCGAACAAGTTCCTGAGACGCGAGTACCGCGCACCGTTTATCGTGCCTGACGTTGTATAACACGCTATGGCTCGATGCTTTGCAATAAGTGGGTCTCACCTGCCGGGTGTGACCTTGAAGCGGGAGAAAAAGCCCCGACTTTAGTCAAATTGCGAACTGGCAGAATTACGATTTCCCTCACGGTGCCGTTGATTTGCTTTTCAATCGTGGCTTCGTCGACAACAATTGACGCCAACCTGCAGGCGTTACCGCTGTTTTGGACAAGTGCACCGATTCCAATTGTGGAATCGTTGAAAGAACGGCCATCGAAGCGTCCGTCACCTTGCACTCGTTCAACCATATGGTTTTGAGCGACTTGTGCCCGCTCAACGCTTTGATACCTTCATCCGAAACGTCACAATTCGACAAATCCAAATCTGCCAAATTCTTCATCCCAGCGATCGCTGGCAACGATGCGTCGGTGACCTTGGTTGACTCCAAATTCAAACGCTGAACATTCCAAGGTGGAGGCAGTTTTTCCATTTCCGTAAAAAGAAGATCATCGATCTGACTAAACGAGAGATCCAACCATGGGGTCGTTCGGAACTCAACAGGCCACTCCAGGAGCTCCTTGGCTGAAAGTTTCGTTCGGCAAAGGACGGCCTCGCGACGATTCGCAAAAAACGGCCGAGAAGCCATCACGGACGAACCGCTAATCAAATAACGATCGTAAGCATCTCGCATAGCCTTGTCGTCGTCCCAATCACCCAGCAATGCAGTTGACGCCTGATTTGCATACACGCTTTCGACATAAGCGGCAAAGGCAACGCGTTTCTCTACCGAACCGTCCAACCACAGATGAGCTAGCCCGGTCGCTTGGCTGTACCAAGCACGGATGTCCTCCTCGGCACGAAAACGCGTTCCGTCCGCCCAATGGAATTCCTCCCAGGGGACCCAATATTTGTCGTGAAGTCGACGGTATCGGCCAGCTTGCAATCGAGGTGCGTCCCATCCGCCAAGGTCCACGACCAAACTACCGCCGCAACCTCGCGTGGACAACGATTCCATGTACAACGCGACCCCCTCGACGACCCAAAAACCCTTCCCGCGATTGGCATCCAAGGCCACAGGATTGGCACTCGCTTCATAAAAGAATTGGTGGGTCAATTCATGGACAAGCGTGCTTGGCGTTTTGGCTCCATCCCAATAAAAGAACGCTACCTTTTCGCTCGGATCATAGTAGCCTGTCGAAATAGCAATGTCCGCAATCGACCTTAGAGCCTTGGTGTACGACTCGCGATCACGAAACAACACCACCGAGAATTTATGATCGACCGGCTCAGCATACTCAGGTGCAACTGTTTGTTTATTGGCCCACGCGGAATAGAAAACCTGCTTCCAAACCGCAAACGCTTGCTCACTCAAGCTGGCAACCTCAACTGTCGACTTCGTATCGGATTGCGAGGCTATTTCAAAATGAGGCGTCGTCATGACCGTGTAGGAATTCGCAGGCCAACGCGTCTTGGGATGATTCGCAAAGGCCTTTCTTCCGTCTGGCGTCGTGTCCAGGGCTTTCGCATGCGACCAAGGTTCATTGCGAACGCGTTTTGCATCGCTCGCGTTAGGCAAGATCGCGTTAAGGCCAGCCAGCCGCCATCGCAATCGATAACCTAACTCCCAGTTTTGCTCCGAGTCAGCCGTTTCAATTTCTTTTTCGACAGACTTGCGGAGCGCCTCGATCGCTAACTTGAGGCCAGTCGATTCGGAATCCAGCACCTTTTTCAAGCGGTCAGAATTAAGCTTCGAAGCGCTTGATGCTCTTGGCAAAACGTATCGATGGCGTCCCTTGGGTTCAAGATCCAACAATAGACGAAGCGAACCTAGCGTCTCGGCAAATTGGGTGTCCGAAGTCGCTGCGGACATTTTGGATGCCCGTGTCACAATTTCTTCAAGCGACCTCAGTGCAATTTGGCGTTCCAATGAGGATGGTTCCGTCGAGGCTGCTGTTTGGAAGCCTTTCTCATTAGATTCCTGCAGCGGATTGAATCCGACGACCGAATTCGTGTTTCCCAAGACATGCAGAAACCACAAAACCAGCCACGAAAGTGCTCGCCCCATTCGATTACGCACTAGGTCGCTCCGAAGCGCTTACAGCCTCTTTGGCGGGAGCCTCAGGTTTAGCCTCAGACGTTGGGATATTCGCTGGAAGTCGAGGAATCGTTACGGACCAGCAGTTGACTTCTCTTTCTACCGCAAGAACCGTCTGCAAGTTTTCTCCATCCGGGAACAGCCCAGCCGCAAAGATGCGTGTGCCCAACGACATTTGGTCGCCGGACATTCCGTCTGCAGCTTGTATGTGCAAAACCCGATTGGGCCCGGTTGAAAGCCAATAAAACGATCCATCCTTGAGCGTTGCAGAAGATAGAATGCGGCATTGCTCAGGTCGAACCGACAACGGATGCCGCAACCTCGATTCAAAAAAACGAGTCTGAAGAACGGAACCGGTTTCACCGCTTGGCAACTGAGACATCCCTAGCATGACACTTTGGTTTCCATTCCTTCCCCATTCCCATGCACCGGGTTGTGGAGCAATGCTTAGCTTTTTGAGCTGCGAGCCATTGGGTTCGGTGCCGGCACTCGTCTTCGACCTAAGAAACTCGAGTTCCTCAATATCTCCATTTGCCTTGATCAAGTTCCATGAGTACGTTTCCCCACGATCATTGATGGTCGGTGCGATAGAAACAACCGACTCGGCTGCGTAGCTAAACCGTTTCTTATCCGTTGGGGTCTGCACATCCAATTTGGCCGCATTGGTCGCGATTACCAAAACAGGGTCACCATCTCGTACTGCCCATGTGAATGCAACAGGCGACTCGTCTTGATTCTCAAAATCAAACTGCGTCGCATCGAGCGGACCGCTTTCGGTACTTGCTGCAGAATCAATCAACCAGTAACGAGGCAATCCTTCTGGCACAATCGCAATCCAACGATGAAGCCAAGGATCAGGTAGAACGTGGATTCGCTTTGGGTTGACTGCTTGTTCCGTCGGGATGTTCGCAATCAAGTCCTTATTGCCCTTGTTGTCGACCGAATAGACTCGCCCCGAGTCATCGAGAACGGTCATCACCCGATGCTTACTAGCAGATTCTGTAAAAAGCTGCGAGCCGTCCACAGCAAGCCCGGATTGTGGGTAATAGTGCTCAGCGCTTGCCGCAATAATCGAGTTCTCAAATGAGACTTTCCAGCTGCCCTTGATTTGATGATTGCTGAACGGGAAACTAGAAATTGGGTCTAGTTTTTCCGTTTGCGATTTATCGATGATGGCTCTGTGCAATCTCGAATTGAATCTGGCCTCATTGTCCAACTCCAGCTGCTTTTTTCTTAAAGCAATATCCACGCCTCTTTGCAGTTCTTCTACGATCTCGGGAATAAACCGCAAATCGACGTCGCTAAAATGCTGAACGCGAACATCTTTGTCAATAATGACAACGGCTGGCTGACGTTGAATGCCAAACAAGTCACGGGTCATGTTCTTGGTGTCAATCGCGAGCGGCAAAGTGCAATTCCATTTGGCAAGCGCTGCTTGCATTTCCTTTCCATTACCTTGGGAGACGAGAAAGATCTCCGCTTTGGTAAGTCCTTTCTCGCGAAGCTTGCTTTGGACCTCAAACGCATACTTCACCAACTTCTCACCCATGTCATCGTTGGTAATCCAAAACATTACCGTAATGGGCTTGGCGCGCTGCGCCGAATCGAGAATGCGCACACCATCAGCTCCAATCAAGTCGAACTGATTGAGTCTTTCCCCAACAATCGGTGATGATTTGGGTGGAGGCGCATCGATCCAACGCCGTACCAGAAGTGCATCTGGTTCCTTGGGCAGTTGCCATACGGACCAATCGATACTCCCGTTGGTTTTCACTTTGGTAAAATCGATCGACACTTCCGAAGACTTCGTATCGAAGTCCGCGGGTAAACCAGGAAGCAACGCGACGATGGCTTGGCTTGGCCATTCGCATTTGCGAAGCAATTTGTCCGCGTCGATCCAAAAGACCCATTTCTGGTCCGCGAGGACCACTTGAACTCGCTCGCATTTTACCGAGTCGAATTCCTTCGACTCAAGCATCGATAGCTTGGCTTCCGGAACGAGCAAATATTCAAGTGACTTTTCGTGGAGCAACAATTGCAATTGAATCGGCGAACCAAGCGCGGGATCATTCAGAATCGCTCCCAAGTTGTCAACGACCAACCAAGTTAGATCGATCGCTAAAGGCAGTGGTCTTACCATCCGTTGTTTCCCGAATGGTTTGAAGTCCTCAGCTCCAACCATGGCTTGCCAAGTTCCTCCATCGCCATCGGACCACATCGCTTGAAGAGCTCTCGCCTGAATAGCAAGTCTATTCGGTGCCTCATAAGCGATCCGCATGGGTTCCGTAATGACTTTCAGGCCATCCAAGGTTGGTAGCCGAATCGTCAAGACTCCGAGGTCCTCATAGCTTTTGAGTTTTTTGTATTTAGCCATGAAGGCTTCCAGCAACGATTTAGCCGCAATGCTAGAATCCTCAACGGCAGCGGGCTCAGGCTTCTTGTCGGATTGAGGTTCTTTGCTTCCGGCTTCCAACTTGGTTTTGGTAGCCGCTCGATCGCAACCTGGTAAGCACACACCGGCGATCAAAACGAGTGTTATGGAGAAGAAATGAAAAAATCGAGTCATCGCTGTATGTATTTTTCTTCCTAGAGCAATTGTGTGAATCACGGCTTTGATAGCTGTGTCACACTATCCTTTGATCTTGTCGAGCCTCGCTTGTGCTCTTTCGACAACGGGCTGCATTTCCTTGTTCCCATTGTATAGATTGACGATACCATCCCAAATTTGTTTGGCGCCAATCGAGTCCCCTTTTTCGTACATTTTCTCAGCTAGCTCCAATTTCTCGAACAAGAATCTTCGCAATTCTTCAGTACTATTCAGTGGCTGCGTCTCAATTTTTGCGATTTGCCTTCTGGCCAAGTTGACGTAGGGGCGCTCTTTTTCCTCGCTCTTGAGCAAGTTCACAATCCCCTTGTATTTTTCTAAGGCAGTGACGCGGTCTCCGAACTGCTCAAATCGATTGGCTTCAGTGTACTTGCGCTCTCCTTCCGTCGAAGGTTCCCTACCAAAGCGCCGATTGCTTTGTATTCGAGCTTCTGCATTCTCCATTTCAATGGATTGCAATTGCTCCTCTGCCCACGCCGCGCTGTTGCTTTCAGGGAATCGCTCAAGGATTTGGAACAAGTATTTGTCCCGAGCCTCATTGTGCGAGCTCACATCTTCGCTCTCCATCAATTTCTTCGCACGGGCAAGAAGTGTTTTTTCACCAGCTGGCCAAACGAGAAATGTAATGAGACAAATTGCAGCCACCAGCAAACTCAACAATACGACTGGCCGCTCAAAAAATCCGGGTTTGTCATATTCGTCTTCGGCGTCCAATCGCCGCTTCTTTTTTTTCTTTCTCCCTAACGCAACTTCCGCTTCGGCTCGATTGGTATTGAGTTGCAAAGCGCTGAAACCAGAAACCGCATGCTCGGCAACCCCCATTCCCTCGGTGGCACGTCGCTGGGCTTCACGAAGCGCCATTGCCGTCGCGGCTGCAGTGAACGGCCGGCGAAGTGGATCCTTATGCAGCAGTTGCTCGACAATGGCGCTTAACCAAACAGGGCAATCGAATACAATCGATGCCACTGGCGGAACCGATGATCCCACAATGGCTTGCTTGACCAAGATCGGAGTTTCACCAGCAAACGGAGGCATACCTGTGATGGCATGATAGAGGACAGCTCCAACGCTATACAAGTCCGTAGCTGCATTGAAATTGGCTTGACTGCCGAGCACTTCAGGTGCCGAATAGGGTAGTTGTTCCAGGGTCAAAGGTGGCGGAGCTCCGGGCCCGCGACGAAAGTCGCTGATCTTGACGGTGTTTGCATCGTCGGAAACCAGAATCTTGTCCAAACGAATTCGTCCATGTATCCAGCCCGCTTCATGAGCATAATGCAACGCTTCGCATAGTTGCAGGCCATAGTCGAGTACCGACTCCCAAGGAAATCGCTCGCGGCGTTTCAATGCCGAGGCCAAAGACTCACCTTGCATCAACTCATAAACCAAATACGCATCCTTGGCGTCAAACCCGCCACCATAACATCGAATGATGCCTCGATGGCGAAGCGCTTTGAGGCTTTCAAGTTGGTCCGCGAACTCCTGTTTGGATTCTGGCGTCATCCCCAACGGAATAGAAAACACTCGCACTACGACTTGTGCCCGTTGTTGCATATGCACAGCCCGAAACACATTCGAGCCGCGTTCGCCGAGCGGTGATTCTAAAGCCAATGGTCCGATGCGAGAACGCGTCACAGAGTTAGACTCCTCATGTGCATTGGCCCGCAAATTTCAATCCGTTGATGACACAATCCCGAACGGCATCGGCGTCTACCGAAGTGACAATTTCCAAGTCGCGCCGACTATTTGCAAATGGACGTCGATCCACAATAGTCGCGCCCCGCGTTAATTCGCCAAGCTCCTCGACGTCCACGGAGAACTGTTCCGACTTGAACAGAATCGGCTCCACCATATAAACAATGCCCATAACCGCTTGCAAAGCAATCGCTTCTTGAGCACGATTTTGTCGATACGAGCGAAACATATGCGGCAACATGGAATGCAGCAAGCTTCCGGCTCGCGTATGTTTAGCGGGCAACATGCCCAACATGTTGATATCAAACACAACTTGATTGGTCACTTCAAGCGGAATGAGAGCCTTGGTCGTCGGCGATCGAAACACAGCCGAAGCGCTCGATGGATCGAAGTGCATATTGAACTCCGCGGCAGCGGTTACGTCCCCGATGCACTGGGTTGAGCCGCCAAGCATAATAATCTTGTCGACCGCCTCGATAATGCTAGGATCTCGCTGAAAAGCTCTCGCAATCCCAGTCAACGGGCCTAAACACAATATCGTGATATCACCCGGCTCCGCCCTCAGCCGATCCGCAATCAGCTTTTCACTAGCCATGATGTGCTGACGATTAACTGGGGTCAGCCCCAAATTCCCCAATCCATCCTCGCCATGCATGAGGCGATTGTCGGATACCGGCGCATCCTCAGGATCAGTCCCGGAACCGACGCGGGGAAATCGGGGCGGATCCAATTTTTCCAAAAGACCAAGGATATTCTGAATACTTCGCTCGGATTCGACCGTTCCAGAACAAGCAGTCACGGCCACCACGTCCAGACGAGGATCGAACAAAGCCATGATCAACGCAACCGCATCGTCAATCCCCGGATCGCAATCAATAATGACTTTACGCGCCATGCTGGACAAATATCTCTGAAATGAGTCAACTCGTATTAAAAATCTACTCCACCGCGAGCCGCTACCTAGAAACCAATGTAGCACGCCGCGCAAGCTAGCGAATCGGACCTAGTATTCACTAGCTTGCGCCGTCATGCTAGGCAAACCGAATTCAGCCGCTCTCCTAAGTTTTAAGTCACTTACTCTCCAATAGCTAGTCACCGATCCAGCTTACCTAACCAACATGCTCGAAGAATTCCTAAGTCTTTCGCAATCCAACACGGATCTTTCGGCCGATCAGATGCAACAAGCTATCACTTGGATGCTCGCAGGAACCGTGCCAGACGAGGAAATTCGCGATCTTCTCCTGGCTCTTCGTGAAAAAGGGGAGTCGGTTTCGGAACTCGTCGGTGCCGTCCGAGCGATGCGGATGATGATGACGCCAATTCGAACGACGCGGACCGGATTGCTGGATACCTGTGGAACTGGCGGCGACGGCGCCAAAACATTCAACATTTCAACCGCAACAGCGATCGTTGCCGCCGCAGCCGGAGCCGCTGTCGCAAAACACGGCAATCGCAAAATCACAAGTGCGACGGGCTCTGCAGACGTCCTAAGCGAGCTAGGAGTCAAAATCGAAGCGCCTCGCAACATTGTCGAAACATGCCTGAACGAATTAGGCATCTGTTTCTGCTTTGCACCTCTTCTGCATCCAGCCATGAAACACGTCGGGGCCGTTCGCCGCTCCTTGACCGTCCCAACCCTTTTCAATTACCTTGGCCCGCTCTGCAATCCAGCCGGGGCTGCGTTCCAGATGATCGGTGTTGGCAAAGAAGACCTCCAAACCAAAATGGCCGCCGCATTAATGCAGTTACCGATCGAGGCCGCAATCGTGGTGCGAGGTGAAGACGGAATGGACGAAGTCACCTTGTCTGCCGATACGCATGTGTTGCACATCCAGCGCGGCATGCTGACACAAACCGTTTGGTCCCCTCAATCGTTCGGTCTCTCCAAGATCAACGTCGACGACTTGAAAGTCAATGATCCAAAAGAAAGCGCTGCAACAATCCAGTCTATTCTGGGAGGTGAAGTCGGGCCTCGACGCGACATCGTTCTCGCGAACACGGCTGCATCCCTCTGGGTCAGCGGCATAACCCATTCACTCATCGATGGCGTAGCCCGGGCTGCTAGAGCCATCGACTCCGGCAAAGCGTCTGAAGTATTAAAACTGCTTGGAGAAAGATCTCATTCGATCGTTTGACCTTTCTCTACTTCCGATCTGTAAGATTGAAATGTTTCGAGCACCTGCCTCATGAAGTTATGAAAGCATGGCTAACGCGAGGCGGAGCAGAGCCTCGGCTGGCGACAAAGGCCAGTTTTGAGAAAATTTCACAAGTTTGATTCCGTTATTCTTGCTCCATTTTCAGACTGAGAAGCAGGGCAGTCTGAAACACAAAACTAGTTCTGTCAAAGCCTGGAGGGCGACATATTTAGCGTGATGCGATGTGTCGCCCTCCGGGCTTTCCATCGCACCTCCACTACCCCGGTGGCTTACGCCACCGGCAGAGATGTGTCGCCCTCCGGGCTATCAGAATACAGACCTTCAAATGCCATTGGGCGGAACGAAAGTCAGATAAACAAAATCTATTTGGACTACTCTTTGTCGCACATCCCAAGCGGAGCTTCGAAGCCAGTCCGTTCCAAGGCAGTACCATCGAACGAGGGTATCCCTCGGTTAGCGAACTTATTCGATGATTTGATATTCCCACTCTTTCACGTCGACAATCGATTGAAAGACGCAGTATCCAAGCGGTTTGGACTTGAAGACTTCGCCTCGCAATGAAAACTTCTTGCCTTCGCGCTCGACCTTTAAAATTTCTTTGTCGTCGATCCAAGCGGTTATCGTTTTCTTGTCCACACGAACTCGAAACGCGTACCATTGTTTGTTTTTGAAAGACTGGAAACCGGTCGTTTCATTTTCCGAAGCGTCGCTGTTGTTGATACTGCTCAGCCCAACCAGTCCGCCGCCCCAGCCTCCGCAGATCAGCGAGCAAAATTCATCTCCGACTGGGAACGTAACTCCGGCAAAAAAATCGGAGCCGTCCACGCGAGAAGCCTTCCATCGCATCTCGAAGTTCTCCTTTGGAAAATCTTTGCGAATGGTCGTAATGCCAGTCATCGGTTCGCCGCGATCAAGACGCAGGACACCTTCGTTGACTTCCGCGGTTCCCTCGCCACCGAAATTGGTAATCTCCCAACCCTTGAGCGAATCCTTTTCCAACAGGGGCTTCCATTTGGACTCAGTTGCAGTCGACTCAACCGCTTTGGTCTCAACTTTGGCACTTGCTGGTGGCTGAGGGATTACTTTCTTTAGTGGCGTTTGAGCCATCGCGAACTGAGTCGACAAAACTGTGGCGGAAACCGCTAAGCAAAAATTCCGAAGGAGAGGTGTGAACAACATTGTGTGCCTTTCATGTCAATTTTGAGCGGAATGGGTTGCAAATTATAGCATCCTGCGACTCTGGACACATCGGCGAAAAGGATCGAGCCATGTTTTGGAGAGCGGCAGCATAAAAGCGACGTTAGCAGGACGCGCAAGTTTTGAAGTTGCACTATTTTGATGTAGGGGCAAAGCCTATTCTTCGGGTACTTCTGCGATGAGCCGTTGCATTGCAATGATCTTATGGCCGACGAATAGAACATTGTGAATATCAAGTTGCTCGCGGGTCGCGCCCGAGGTCATTACTTGCAAGTCGCCAGACCCGAGGCCCAATAGCCAATGCCGAAAGAGATCGTCTTGGTGCTTTTCCAATGTCATCCCTTGAGTATTGTAGCTTTTCGAACCAGAGCCCATGAGCGAATCCCGAGTCAATTGCCCTGGGTCGATTTCCCAATAGTGGAATCGATCCAAGCCGAAGACCACAATCATCCACATCACAAACATGACCGTCGAAATCCAAAGGTAGGCACCGGAGTTCAAGTAGATCTTGTGGCTTGTGATCCATCCAAAGACTTGTTCCCAAACTTGAAAGTAGAGCAGCAGTACAAAAGTCAGGACCAATCCTAAGATGACGATCCCAGACGCGAGCCCTCGGACGGAGTAGTTGGTTACGAGAATTACCAAAAACAAAACGACAAAGAATATCAATCCCAAGTCGCTGCTGGTGTGAATGTGAGTCTCGGTTTGTCCAATCTTCACCAGTTCCCCTTGATAGTAGGTGATTGCGGCCATAATGTACCCTACCACCCAAACTGGCCACCAATAGAGTAGAGCAGAGTGACTATAGATCCGAATTTTTCCCGGCCCCCGAGCTTTTCCAGGGCTCGAGTCCTTTCTCGTTTCATTGGAACCAGAATTCGTTTGGGAATCGGAAGAACTACTCATAAGTCTCTTTCTGGGGAAATGGTTGCGACCAAATTGGCTTTGACATGGAACCGAATTCGTGAAACGGTCTGGACCACATTGTACCAGCGATTCGATGTCCTGTAGGATGGGTAGGTCGGCACGTTACGATTTCGTAGCCGAAAGGCATTTCGATCAGCGGCAGCCAATCTTGGGAATCCTCCACGTTCTGGAAATGCGGGCACTGAGAACACAGTTTAACGATGATAAAAAAAAAGCTCCCTGCCGAACCAATCTCGATTTCCAGCGAACCCATCGCAAACATTTCGTTGCGTGGCGCGCGTCAGCACAATCTCAAAAATATCGACCTAGATTTCCCAATTGGCAAGCTGACCGTCGTTTGCGGGGTTAGCGGCAGCGGAAAGACTTCGCTCGCTTTGAACACGCTTTACGCGGAGGGGCAGCGAAGATACATCGAGAGTTTTTCGGCGTATACACGGCAGTTTTTGCAACGCATTGACAAGCCGTTCTTCGACTCGTTGGTCCATTTGCCACCCTCGATTGCGATTACCCGCGAGCTTCGATCTCGCAACAATCGCAGCACGGTCGGCACTGCTAGCGAAATGTTGGAATACCTGCGTGTGGTTTTCGCGAATCGTGCGGCTCTGACGTGTTATCAATGCCATCGGAAGATTGAGTCGCATAGTCCGAAAACCGTAGCCGACAGTCTATTCAAGTACTCTGGCCGACGAGTTGTCGTTTGTTTCGAGATAGGGTGGCAAACCAAAAGTGGTTTGTCCGAATTGCTGTTCGATTTGCAGTCGACAGGATTCATTCGATTGATTGCTGCCGGGAAAACGATCCACTTGGCCGAGGATGACCGCAAGCAGTTAGCCACTTTGCTGGAGGACAGCGGACAAGCTCTCGTCGTCGTCGATCGATTGAAGCTTGGCAGCCTCCCAGAGATGGATCGACAAGAGTTGGATCGAATGGTGCAGTCGCTGGCCACAGCGTTTGACCACCGGGACAATATGGGGAGCAGCAGAGCGATTGTTTTGGTTCAGGCTGCCGTTGATGTGGAGCCAGCGGCAAACGAATCATCGCTTGAGAAACTCACGGTCGATGATGTGGAATACGTGGTGCATCGTTTTGCGACCTCGCTTCGCTGCGAGCACTGCAAAATCGACTATCCTGAAAGTGAGCCAAGACTATTTAATTTCAATAGTCCGATCGGGGCTTGTGCAACCTGCGAAGGGTTCGGTGAAACCGTCTCGATCGACATGAAGAAGGTGATTCCTGACGATGCCTTGAGTTTGGATGAGGGTGCGATTGCCGCTTGGCGAACTCCAGCTTACTCGCATGAGTTGGAAGAGTTGCGAAGTTTATCTGAGGAATATGGCATCCCGTTTGATGTGCCGGTCTCGAAACTAAAGCCCAAGCAGTGGCGTTGGATCCAGGAAGGGGTTCCAGAGCGAGCGTTCGGAGGACTGAATGGTTTTTTTGCCTGGCTGGAACGCAAAAAGTACAAGATGCATGTGCGGGCTTTTTTGGCGAGATGGCGAACGTATTCAAGCTGTCAGGCTTGCAATGGGCAACGGCTAAACCGGGAGTCGTTGGCTTACCAACTCTGCGGCAAGAGTTTTGCTCAATTGTGCGAACTTACCATCGATGACCTATGGCAGTTGCTGGCGGTCGAACTAGACGATTCACTGCGACCCAACAGAGTTCGAGCGGGCACACAGGAGCTTTTGCAGGAAAACGAATCATCGAACTTCATTCTCGCAGCGGAAAATCGAAGCCGGTACGTCGCATCGGAGCCACAACGTCAGGTCTTGTCTCGGATCGAGTATTTGCAAAGTGTCGGGCTGGGATATCTTTCTTTGGCGAGGCCCCTTCATACATTGAGCGGGGGCGAGGCCCAGCGAGTGATGATGACAACATTGCTCGGTTCAAGCTTGGTCGACATGCTATATGTTTTTGACGAGCCGACGGTTGGCTTGCATCCACAGGACACGGAACGCATGGCTGGTGCGATTCTGGGGCTACGTGATCGAGGCAACACGGTTGTGCTGGTGGAGCATGAACCGCACTTGATGCGAATTGCTGATCGCATTGTAGAGATTGGTCCGCAAGCGGGCGAGCTAGGAGGCCGCGTGACGTTTCAAGGGACGCCATCCGAATTGCTTCGAAGCGATTGCGTGACTGGCGAGTATCTAAGTGGCGCACGACAAACTCAGCGAACTTCAATACCGACAGGTTCGAATTGGTTTGGAATTCGAGGTGCCAGCGGCCGTAATTTAAAGGTGGATGAATTGTCCATTCCAGCCAATCGATTGACGGTCGTGATTGGCCCTAGCGGTTCCGGCAAAAGCTCTTTGATCCTGGACACACTTTGCCCAGCGGTCGAACGTTTCTTTGATAACGAGGCTGATCCGGGGTTGCCTTTTGAGAGTCTTTTTGGCATGGAAAACCTATACGCTTGTTTGGCAATTGATCAAAGTCCGATCCAGCGATCGATGCGCAGCAGCCCAGCGACTTATTCGAAGGCGATGGACGATATTCGACAGGTCTTTGCCGACACGTCAGATGCCAAGTCTCGAGGATTTGGGGCTGGGCACTTTAGTTTCAATAGTGATTTGGGGCGGTGTCCGACGTGTGAGGGGCTTGGGTACACCACGATCGACATGCAGTTTATGGCGGATGTTCAGTTGCCTTGCCAAGACTGCGACGGCAAGCGATTTCGAGCGGAAGTGCTTGAGGTGCGTTATCGCGACCTGAGTATTTCAGAAGTGTTGGAGATGAGCGTCGATCGCGCTTCGAGTTTTTTCCGTGGCAGCGCCAAGGTTCAAGAGCGACTGAAACCTCTTATTGAGATTGGCCTTGGGTATCTGCCGTTGGGGCAAAGCCTGGCTACGTTGTCGGCTGGTGAGTCCATGCGACTCAAGCTTGCAAGCCATCTCGACCTTAGTTCTCGCAAGCCGAAATCGGAAGCCAAAATGGGCAATTTGATTGTGCTCGATGAACCTACAACAGGCTTGCATTTTAGCGACGTACAACGGTTGCTTCTATGTATCGACGCCATAATCAACAGCGGCAATAGCGTCGTGGTTATTGAGCACAATCAGCAGATGATTTGTGCTGCGGACCATTTGATCGAGCTTGGCCCAGGGGCTGGGCCGCTGGGTGGGAAGATTACCGCGTCAGGTTCGGTCGAATCGATCCGTGCCAATCCGTTATCGATTACAGCACCATTTTTATAAGCTCGTTCCCTGACTCCGCCCGGCGAGCAGCGTAGAAAATACCGTAGCTGGATTCGCCAGAATTCAGAACACACTGAATTCTGGCGAATCCAGCTACGGTGAAATCTGGCGAATCCAGCGATACTGGATTCTGGCGAATCCAGCTACGATTTGTGTTCCATTTTGTCTTGCTGTTCGCCGAGACCGCGAATCAATCGATTTTGAAAGGGTCGTCCCCGGAGGTCGTTGATCCTGCCCCTTCGAAGACATTGGTATCGTCGTCCATCTTGGTTGACGATGATTCTTCCGTTTTCTTAGGAGTGACTGGAGCGGCTGTGGACTCCGCGTTCATGTCGGTAGTAAACGAGGGGGCTGTTGCGTCTATTTCACGGAGGCAAGTCACTTGTCCTTGTTTGGTGACGAATAGGAGTCGGTCGGTGATTTTGTTTGGAACCACTGTTGGAAGAATCAAATTGGAACGTCCTGATTCAAGACCGGTTGCCAAATCGATTGCGACTAAGGAGTTTCGCGAGTCCTTGACATAGATGTGTTTTTTCCCGACGGCGATCATGTTTTGAATGTTCCGGGGTTGGTGCCCCCAAGCGTCTGAACCATCTTGCATTCGGAGCGCAAACAAGTTCCCTTCGTCGCTGACGATAAAGGCGAGTTCTTTGTTTGCTAAAGGAGGTTGGGAAACTTGAACAGCCAATCGTGACTTCCAAAACAAGCTATCTTCGCGTCCCTTCGAGCAATGAAATACGGTGCCAAGTACCGTTGAAGCGAGAAAGCCACTTTGGGTTGCAATCGGTAAAGACAGGATTGGCTCGTGCAGGCCAATGGCGTTCCACAGCATTGGAAGCTTGTCCATTTTGGCTTGAATGAGTCGGCTATCTGTGGGCCAAGCGAAGAATTGCCGATCTGCGGAGATGACAACGCCGAGTCGATTTTCGGTGCCCGTGCGGATGACTCCTGGGGCAATTTCGGATTTTTTGATATCGTACGCAACGAGTCGTCCGTCGACTGAGGGGACAATAACTTTGTCGCCCAGAACGGTCGGACAAGCAGTCGGCGTGAATGCCAAACGGCGAGAGGTGACCATGTTTCCAGTTGCAAGTTCGTATACGTAAAAAACATTGCCATTGGTAACAACGACATAATCGTCAGACACACCGGGGCCGAACATAGGAAGAGTCGATTTGCCAGCTTCCGTTCGCCAAAGGAGCGCACCCGATTCTGCATCCATCGATTCAAGGATACCGTTCGTTGTGAGGGTGACTGCGTAGACGATTCGCTGGCTGTATGGCTCGATGTCGACTTTTTTGCCCAGGGCTTTGTAGGTTGCAACGAGTTTCTGAGCTTTTTCGGTTGCCCCCTCAAGTCCGAGTCTCGGCGTTTTTAGAACTTTTTCTCCGCTGATGATGGCTTGGTCGAGCTTCTTTTGATCAACCTCCTCGCCGCGAATACGTTCGATGATTCGTGTATCGATGGGGGAAACATCCTTGGCCTCCATCACGGTCGTACCAATAGTTTTTCCATTTGAGTCTAAAAACTCGACTTCAAATTGCGTCCCTTCGGCGAGAACTTTCGTTACCGATCCGATGGTTCCAGATGGAATCCCCAGTTTCTCGATTCCATTTTTGATCGCCACGCGACTATTTTGCTTGGGCGCAAATCGAACGTTCACGAACTCGCGTTTTTCCGTCGTGTGCGACCAAAGGACAAAACTTTGACTTCCGTTTGCGAGAGGTGCGCCTCCAACATTCGCCTCCCAGTGAACCGTCAAGCCAATTGAGGCCAAATCATCCGAGTTGTTATCCGCCCGAACTGGCTCCAAGGAACACAGAGTCGTTAAAGAAAGGCCCGACAAAAGGGTGCCCAGGAATCGGCTGCGAATCGATTGGAATGTCATTGGGTAAAGCTCCGTAATAAACAAGATGAGTCCTCACTAGAATACTAGTTGATGCCAGGGCAACTTGCGAACAAGAAATCCAATTTCGCGCATGTCTTGTGGTTGTCGGATTAATCCGATTATTCGGTCCAAACGGTTCGCTTTCGGGGGGGCAAAGGATTTCAAGCAAAAAAGCGACCTGAGCCATGCGAGAATGTTTGACGTCGGTAGCGCTGCGATTTAGGATGCTGTAGGTGGATAAAGGCAAAATGCGGGATTTAGTCGGGCTGTGAGGTCACGCGTTCTCGATTTTGGTCCCTTCTCCATTGATCCAACCGTTCCGTCTCTTCAGAGTTTTCGAGGTATTTTATGGCTCGCGATCGCAATGTCTATGTTTGGCAAGCCTACGTCATCGTCATGTCGATCGTGAGTGTCGTGTGCCTCGGAGCGGTGGCATATGTTATTTTCGCAAACGGAACGAGTGCAAAAACAGTCGATGCAGCGTTGGATAGGGAACAAAAAGCCCAAACGACCCTGCGTGAGGAGAGCACTCGTCGTCAGCTTTTGGAGAGCATGATTGGAGTAGGAAAGCCAATTCCTGAAGCCGAATTTCAGCAAATGAAGACTCAGATTACGACTGACGAAAACCTGAATGCAGCGATCAAGACTTTTCAAAACAACATGGAATTGTTGGGGCCAAGTGCTTCCGAGCGAAGCTATTCAAAACTGGCGACCACACTCATGGCTGAGCTCCGAGCTCGCAATCAGCAGCTCTTGTCGTCCAGAGAGAGAGAGGAAACTCAAAAGCAAGAGTTCGAGTTAAAACTGGCTCAAGAAACCAAAGCCCGCGAGGCTGAAAAGCAGAATGCCATGGATCTTTCCGTCAAACTCGACAAGGAGTTGGTAAAGTACGCGGAAGACATCAAAAACCAACAAGAAAAGTGGGACAAGGAAGTAGCAGAGAAAAACAAGACCTTTCAAACCGTGCAGAAAAAAGCCAGGGATTTGGAAGGTCGGGTAGAGGAGCAAACGAAAAAGAATGCTGAGCTCCAGAAGACTTTGGACGGCGTGGTTCGCAAGCTCGAAGAGATCAAGGGCGAAGACTTCCAGTACGCTCAAGGAGAAATCACTCAAGTTACCAACGGTGGCGATCTGGTCTGGATCAACCTAGGAAAACTCAATGGATTGCGACCAGGAGTTAGGTTTGGCGTAATTGACAGCAACACCAGCCGCGTAGCGGATGCCAAGCCGAAAGCGAGAATCGAAGTTATTCAGTCAGACGATCGGCTTTCGAGATGTCGAGTTCTTTCAGATCGTGCCCCAACAACGATTTTGACAGGCGACAAGATTTATTCGCCAACTTGGAATCCAAATCAAAAAACCGAAATTGCCTTGGTCGGCAAGATGGACATGAACGGGGACGGAACAGACGACAGAGAGACTATCAAGGCGTTGATTGAGCAAAATGGCGGCGTCGTAACTCTCGATTTACCACCTGGGGCTATTTATAAAGGTAAATTGAGTTTCGACACTCGCTGGATGGTTATGGGAGAGGATTTCAAGCGAACTCCAGGTGGGGACGCTGACCCCGCAAACGATAACGCAGCAGCAAAAGCGAGAAGAGAACTTGAGGCCGATGCCAAATCGAAGGGCATTAGCTTTATCAACGTGGACAAACTTCAGGGCTGGTTACGTGCGTCGGGGGAATCGGACGTTTCTCCAATGGGCAGCGCGATGCGTCCTAATCTGGACCAATTCAAGGAGCCTCGACGTGCTGAGGGAACCGGTCGCGTTTCTGAGATTTTCGAAAAACGAAACGCTATTAAGCCTTAATAGTTAAGGCCGACAAAAGCCGGATTTCATTCTCATGAGATGGAGGCGCGAGCTGATTTTTGCAGGTCAAAAGAACTCGGCTAGCGCCTCAGGCTCACTTTTGTCGGCTGTGTCTTAATAAGAATCTTCAAAAGAGTTTTGAGTAGTTACCGTATTGTGGTGACTACTGCGGATTGGCCTTTTGTTCTGATTCTATCAATTCTTCTGTGTTTTTGCTAAAAAAAGCTTGTGAAAGCTTTAGCTATCGGATATCACCAATGGGGGGTGTCGTTAAATCAGAGATTTGCCTGAACCAGGAATTTACAACATGAATTTTGAATCACGTCTGAACCGATTTTCGAAGCTTTTTACATTAGTGTTGTCCACAAGTTTGTCGTTCGGAATAGCGCCAAGCCTTTACGCAGATGACAGCGTTTCGGTGGTAAATAATGAAGCGTCAACCACGCAACTGAATCAGTTGTTCAGCAATCAGTGGGTCTGTTTGAGTAAAGACAACTCGATCTCTGGTCGCTTGGTTCAGTTGAACGACAACGGTTCGGCACCTTCGATGGGGCTTCCTGTCGCATTGGTTCGCGATGGCGAAGTGGTTTACTCCGCAAAGGCTGACGATAAGGGAGCATTCGTTTTGTCGGACGTCAAGACTGGCTCTTACTCTTTGGTGGTTCGTACCAACGAATCCATTGCCGCATTCTCATTGCAAGTGCTCGACGCAGAGAACAGTCACTTGGGCAGTTCGGTTGAGGTCCGCGTGGTTCGTCCAGCCGGCGCGAAGATTACCGAAATCCTTCGATCGCAATCATTGCCGAGCTATACTGTTCGAGAAGAAATTCAAGACATTTCAACAGATCCGCTCGGAGATTCGCGGTCGTTCAGCAAATCGCACTTGGTAAAAATTGATAGCGAAGGAAAGCTTTCTGGACAACTTGGTTCTGCGATCGCTCAAAAGAAGATGGAGGACATGGTCGTTTATGTTCTTCGGAACGGTAAAGAGGTAGCGAGAACCGTGGCCGATAGCACAGGCAAGTTTTCGTTTGAAGGCCTGAAGCCCGGTGCTTATGGATTCGTGGCGGCGGGTAACTCGGGTTTTGCGGCAACTTCCTTTCAACTTGTGAGCAATTCGAATGCATCGGTTGGCTCGAATGGCAGTCGATTGATTTCTGCTATTGGGGACGCTTGCGGTCAGATGAATGTTGAAGTTGTTGCTTGCTGCGAGGTTGTGGCATGCGAGCAACAGGTCGAGACCGTTGTTACTGACGCTTGTGCGGTACCTGTCGATGATTGCGGAATAGCCTCGACTTGTGGCTGCGGAGGTGGTTTTGGCGGTGGATTCGGTGGGGGCGGCGGCGGTGGCGGTGGTATCGGTGCTGGAGTTGGCGGTTTGGGCGGTCTTGCAGCAATTGGCGCTCTCGCTGCAGTTGGGATCGTGGCTGCAGCCGACGACAACAATAATGCACCGGTTGTTAGTCCAATTAGGTAATTGATCACGTGCGTAACGTGACGAACGAAGTATTGGGGCCATCGACTTGTTCGATGGCCTTCTTTTTTGACGATCGCGAAAATGCTCGGAACACTAGTACAGACCACGACAAGCGACGGAGTGAAGTTGCATGGTTTTCTTTCCGAGCCTCGTCGGCTTGAAAAGGCTTGGATCTGCGTTCATGGAGTGAACAGCAACTTCTATAGTTCAACGCTACTTAGCGAGCTTAGCCGAAAACTCGCAACCGAAGACACTGCAGTGCTGATTGTCAATACTCGCGGGCACGACATCCTCAGCTTCAATACGGGACCGACACCGATGCGGCTGGGTTCGCAGATCGAGAGCCTCTCCGCCAGCCAGCTTGATCTAGATGCTTGGGTCCAGTTCCTGGTCGGGAGAGGGGTGGGACGCATTTCATTGTTAGGGCATAGTTTGGGAGCCCTCAAGTGCCTGCTTTGGAGCCTGAAAAAACATGATCACCTTAGCTCGCTGGTAGCAATATCTCCTCCACGCCTAAACACGGATTTATTGCTTAAGGACCCTGTTCGTGGGCCGGTCTTCCAGCGTCATCTCGCTGAGGCCACAGACAATTGTGAGAATGGGGCTCCTGAGTTCGTGATGAAGGTCCGTTTTCCATTGCCGATGTGGATATGCGCTTCAACATACAAAGACAAATACGGAAGCGGCGACAAGTACGATTATCTTGCATTCGCCGACCAATTGAGAATTCCAACGCTTTGGACGTTTGGCCAATTTGAGGTTGAGGAGGGCTCGGCAAACTTTCGTGGTGCGGACATCGATCTAAAGCGACAACTAAGCCTAGTCGCCTCTGATGCTAAGCAAACCGTTTGCGTGATCGCTGACGCGGACCATTCCTATCGCGGGGTTTTGGGCCAGCTTGGCGATTGTATCGGCAATTGGATACGGGATTTGACCTAAACGAAGAGACGGACGCCGAAAGCAAGCGTTTTGCAGGCCTGGAAATTCGGTTACAATGCTGGCGGAAAGTCAGTTCAGCAGAGGTCGGACAGTTGTTCGATCCACCACGTCTCTATCCCTACCCTACCATCTATGACCGCTTCATCTCCCGCCTGGTTGGCTACAACCGAGCAAATCGCGACCGCAAAGCAATCCCTCGATCAACATGCTTATGAATCGGTGCAGTGGCACTTTCATGACTCAACGGGGTCGCCTTTTTGGCTTGAGAAGAAAAAAGAGCTCAAGTTCGATCCGTTGAAAGAAGTGAAGGTTTTCGATGACTTGAAGAAGTTTCCAGAATTTGAAGATGAATGGCTTCGCGGAGGTCCGATCAACCGTTGGATACCAAAGGGATTGTTGGGAAAACCTACCTACGTTTTTGAGACCGGGGGAACAACGGGTATCCCAAAAAGCCGAATGGTAATCGATGATTTTCGAATCGATTACGAATTGTTCAGCCATACACTGCCGGATGAGTATTTTCCGAAAGGAAGTAATTGGTTGATGCTCGGCCCGTCTGGTCCGCGACGTCTGCGTTTGGCGATCGAACATCTATGTCAGTATCGCGGCGGGATATGCTTTTGTATCGACCTAGATCCACGCTGGGTAGTCAAGCTGATTAAGAAGGGCTGGATGGAGCACCTAGAGGAATACAAGCGTCATTGCATTGATCAAGCCATTACTATCTTGACGGCAAATCACGATATTAAATGCATGTTCACGACGCCGAAGTTGCTTGAGTCGCTGGCTGCTGGACTAGCGGAAAAGGATACCAGTATCCAAGAAATCGGGATCACTGGGATATTCTCAGGAGGGACGGAATTCACTCCGCAGTGGACACGTTTTTGCGTCGAGGAACTCCTCGGCGGTCCAGCCGAAGAGAGCGGTGTTTACATGACGCCAACGTACGGCAATACGCTGATGGGGCTTGCTTGTTCAAGGCCGGTGATCCTAGAGGAAGACTACACGATTGCTTACTACGCTCCACAACCTAGAGCAGTCGTCGAAGTCGTTGATTTCGATGACCATACCAAGGTTGTTGGGTATGGCGAAACAGGCCGAGTGAAACTCTACACAATGACGAAGGAGTTCTTTGTCCCTGGATTTTTGGAGCGAGACGAAGGGGAACGAGAGATGCCTTACACGAAGTATCCGTGGGATGGCGTGAGCGGTGTTCGGCCTTATAGGGCGTTTGCTTCCTCAACCACCGTTGGTGTCTACTAGTTCATTTCAAGCCAAATTCATCCCATTGGTGATTCGTGAAAATGATTTCCGATCACCTGTAGCCCCCGACGAATCTGTTGGGGCGAATCCATTGTCACTTACATTCTCGGGAGTTTATAAACGTGCTGACGATCAACCCAATTCGCTGGGGCAAGCAATACAAGTCACTTGATTTCCAGGAAGTATTTCATTTTGATACTGGCGAGCCTATTGCGAAGATCGGGCAAGTAAATGGCGGCATGGTCGAGATGGACATGCGGAAAGCTGCGAATGCTCG
This sequence comes from Planctomycetaceae bacterium, assembly GCA_947463915.1. GTDB lineage: Bacteria > Planctomycetota > Planctomycetia > Pirellulales > Pirellulaceae > JBKCUI01. The sequence goes on along the minus strand of CANHVO010000008.1, from coordinate 15,844 downwards.
GAAGGCGCTGCGGTCCATTCCCACTCCCGAATTGATTGCTCGCTGCAAGAGGGCGGCGCACCTTTTCGAACATGAGACACTGCCGCTGGGTGACGGTCAACAGACGGTCGACGAGTTCATTCATCAGCAATCGGCGAGCACTGGTCTCCCCGAGCACATGTGTCGAAACAACATGCAGAAGAACTGTTTTGTTTTGAGCAACATCGACACGATTCTCGACGCCCTCACGCGAGGTTTAGCTCTCGACATTTTCAGCAAAGGTTACGGTGAAGAAGGTCGCAATGTGACGGTGAGTTACCAGTGTCAGACACCAGTGCTTGGCGCTGTTTTGCCGAACAACTCACCCGGCGTACATACGTTGTGGCTTCCTGCTGTTCCTCTCCAGGTTGGCTTGGTGCTGAAACCGGGCTCGCAAGAGCCATGGACCCCTTACCGAATGATCAGTGCTTACATTGAGGCGGGGATTCCTGCCGAAGCGTTTTGTTTGTACCCAGGCGGGCACGATGTTGGTTCAACCATCATGAACAAGTGTTCCCGAAGCATGATCTTTGGCAGTGCACATACGGTCGAACAATATTCAGGCAATCCACGCGTCCAAGCGCACGGTCCGGGATTTTCGAAGATCTTGATCGGTGACGATGTTGTCGACCATTGGGAAGACTATTTGGATTTGATGGTTGAGAGTGTCCTAAGCAATTCAGGCCGGAGTTGCATCAATTGTTCAGGCATTTGGGCATCTCGCCACACCAAAGCCATCGGCGAGGCGCTTGCTGCTCGAATGGGAGCTATCGAGATTTTGCCACCTACCGATCCGAAGGCAGCACTGGCGGCATTCACCAATCCGCAGATGGCCAAAGGAACTTTCGCTATGGTCCAGCAGGACTTGGCCGAAGCTGGCGTGACCGACATGACAGCTTCTTTTGGTGAGCGACTCGTTGAGCGTGAACGATCTGCTTACTTGCGTCCGATGGTAGTTACCGCCGACTCGCCGCAACGCGGAGTCGCGATGAAGGAGTACATGTTTCCATTCGTCTCGGTAGTGCAGTGCAGCCAAAAGGACATGATCAAGTCGATTGGACCGACACTGGTCGGCACAGCGCTCACTGCCGATGAAGCGTGGATTGATGACTTGACCAATGCGACGCATATTGATCGCTTGAACATTGGTCCGATGCCAACGAGCCGTCTCAATTGGTTGCAACCACACGAAGGGAACTTGATCGACTTCCTATTCCGGTCTCGGGCGTATCAAATTGTTCCGATGCGAGTACCGCAAACAGTCGGCTAATAAGTGCCGCACAATTGTCCTCAATAGTTGCTGCGCTGTGAAGATTTGTGAGGTCATGCTAAGATAGACGCAGATGTTTTTCATATCGGCTAGCCTTGTCATTACCCATAACTTTGCTCGTAACAGTCCAATTCCCCTGGTTTTTTCGTACTCGTACTCCGCCCGAAGGGCAGTACTCGTAATCGTACTCGACTAGGCGGTCAATCGAGTACGAGTACCATTTTATTGAGTGCGAGTACGATGGAAGTCAAAAAGATATAGGTAATGACAAGGGGTGATAGCCGTGGTTCTCGGCGAAGGTCGAGCTTGGAAACCGGGGCTATCGCCCGTCGGCTATCGATCTGTTCGTCCTCTTCTTTATGTTTCGATAACATTGCATTGCTCTCCATGACCGACATCATCTACCGACTTGAACCCGAACTTGGAGCAGAGGAATTCATCGATTGTTTGGTGCGATCGACGCTCGCGGAGCGGCGGCCCGTTGACGATCATGAAACGATTTGTGGGATGCTGAAGAACGCGGGGGTGATTGTTGCGGCGCGAACAACGGCTGGATTGTTGGTTGGGGTTTCTCGAGCAATAACCGATTTTTGTTATTGCACTTATTTGTCGGATTTGGCGGTCGATAAGGGGTATCAAGGTCGAGGGATCGGCCGAATCTTGATTGAACGAACACATGAAGCGGCGGGTCTCAAAACGATGCTTTTGCTGCTTTCGGCTCCGGCGGCCGAATCGTATTATCCGCATATTGGGATGACTCCTCATCGAAGTGCCTGGTACTTGCCAAGGCAATAGCACGACGCGCTAGCTAGTGAATTGGATGGATGATGCACTAGGCTGCGCGCCGTGCTAATCCACTAGCTTGGGCGTCGTGCTAAATAGCTCAGAGCCTGCCGCTCGCCTTAGTGTGGATTTACGGAAAGTGCAGGCGGGGGCCTGCCGCTTTCATCCAATGAGTCAAATCGTAGATAACCTAGGCATATTGCGTGCATCCATTGCATCAATTAGAAATAGGCACTCTCAACGAAAAAGCTAGGTTTGCTTGAATTTGGCTCCGATTCCCGGTTCGCGTCCAAATTTGACTAGCCGTTCCTCTGCAAGTAGTCCTGTTTTTGTTTTGGCTTTCTGGCCTTTGATTATGCTGGTATCCAAACTTGATTTGTCGTTTTTTCCAGATGGATGGAGTGAATAGTGCACGCAGGTAACACGCAAGTTTCGAAGATCGATCCGGAAACCCTTCCAACCCTATTTGGGCATCCGACTGGGTTGTATACGTTGTTTTTTGCCGAAATGTGGGAACGTTTTTCCTTTTACGGAATGCGGGCCTTATTGGTCTTGTACATGATCAAAGGCTTTTTGGGATTTGGGGACAAAGACGCGAACGCCGTCTATGGCGCGTACATGGCGCTCATTTACATGACGCCACTTTTCGGCGGAATGATCGCGGACCGGATGCTCGGCAAGCGTACGGCGGTGATTATCGGTGGGTTGCTCATGGCCATGGGGCACTTGCTCATGATGATCCCAACGGAGTTTTGGTTCTTCAGTGCGCTCGGTTTCTTGATTGCAGGCAACGGTTTCTTCAAACCAAACATTTCGTCGATGGTCGGCGAATTGTACGCGGATAGCAGCACCAAGCGTGACAGTGGTTTCACGATCTTTTACATCGGAGTTAACTTAGGCGGAGCCATCTCGCCACTCTTATGCGGATACATCGGCGAAACCTACGGATGGGAAAAGGGCTTTGGGCTTGCGACGATTGGCATGTTGATTGGTCTGGCTGTTTTTGTCGCCCCTAACTTCATCACGCAAGTTCTTATTGCGATGGCCGCAACCGCAAGTGCGTTGGGAATGGTTTGGTACAACGCAGGTGACCTATTCTCACTTGTCTCAACTTACTTTGTTGTTTTTTCGCTCATCATTTCGGCGATCGTTGCGATCACGGCATTGGCGCGAGGCGGCTTGCCTAAAGAAGTGGGAAATGCGCCCTATCCTGAATTGTGGAGCAAAAATCTGGCCAAAGTCCTCATCGGAATTTTGATTGCCATTCCAATTTTCATTTTGCTTGTCTCGGGTTTTAAGGTCATTCCCGGATTCAACGATCAAGTTACTTTGATACCTGAGGCGATGATTAAGCCGATGCAGGAAAGTCAGAACAAACTGGTCAAGGGCTTGGCCAAGTTTGTGGAGGAGGCCAGTCGACCGGCGGGGCTCGTGTTGGCATTGTCAGGGCTGATCGCCACGGTCTATCTCATTCGCGAAGCCCTCCGCATCAACAAGATTGCGCGCGAACGGATGTTTGTCGTCTTCATTTTGACCTTCTTTTCTATATGGTTCTGGGCTTTCTTCGAACAACAAGGCAGTTCGATCAATAACTTCGCGGACCGCAATGTCGACCGTGTTAGCGAAAGCCGACTCGTGGGGGCGGAGGACGTTGGAAAGACGATTGAACTGCGGTTAACTGCCGACGAAGAGCTTTTGGGCATGGAGTACTTTAGTCAGGAATTCCTCGGCCACGTGAATGGATCGACGAAAGTATTGGCGCAGATCGAAAAGGCGATTCGACAGGTCGAAGCTTCCAAGGAAGAGGCGAAGAAGATGAAAGAAGAAAAGCTGCTGGCGACGATCGCAGACCTGCAGAAAGAGCCCAAGATGACAATGACCGCCATTACGTATCTGCGTGAGTTTGCAAAACAAAAGACGGCATCACTCGAAGACAAAAAAATCGAGTGGACCTTTATGGAAGAAAGCGTTGGGAAGATAGGGTTGGGAGGCTCCGAAATCCCGGCATCCGTATTTCAGGCAGTGAATAGCATGTTCATCATTTTGCTAGGGCTCGTAATGACCGGACTATGGAGCTTTCTGGGATCGTTCGGCATGGAACCGACGGCCCCCGTCAAGTTTTCGCTAAGTTTGATCCAAGTGGGGCTGGCCTTCGGAATGGTTTACTTCGGTACCGTGGTGTCTGATTCTGATGGAATGGTATCGTCGTATTGGTTGCTTTTGTTATTCCTGCTTCTAACAACTGCAGAACTCTGTCTTTCTCCGATTGGGTTGTCGATGGTGACGAAGTTGTCGCCAGCTCGGCTAGTTAGTACTGTCATGGGTTCATGGTTCTTGGCAACCGCCTTTGCCCACTATTTGGCTGGAATCATTGCTCAATTTGCATCCGTGAATGACGGTGGCGGGACCATTGTTCCGATCCCTTCTGCAACCGTGCATATCTATGGGGACGTCTATAAACTATTGGCAATATGTTCCTGTGCAGCTGGTGTCATTTGCTTGGCATTTTCGCCACTGCTAATCAAGTGGATGCATATTGGCGAAATCGATCCGGACACATAACATGCTATTTGATTCACACGAAATTCTCGCAAAGGCCAAGCAGGGGGATGAAGCCGCTAAGGGCGAGTTGTTGAATCGTTTTCGGCCCTATTTGAATGTCATTGCGCAGCGACATCTCGACGAACGTTTACAAAGCCGTCTTGATTATGCAGATGTGGTTCAAATTACTTTTTTGGAGGCCACACGCGACTTCGATCATTTTCGTGGCGATTCAGTCGAATCGCTGCTAGCTTGGCTGCGAAATATTCTTCGCAATAATGTATCGACCGCTCATCAGCATCATTTAGCCGCACAGAAACGCTCCGCTCGCAAGGAGGTGACGTTGCGAGTTAGTTCTGAATCCGGCGGGAGCTCGCTGGGAATGCAGGACATGGTTCCGTCGGAGTCTTCGTCCCCCAGCCAAAGAATGATGCGAGACGAAGCGTCCGTCGTACTCGCAACTTGTTTGGAGCAACTGCCTGAGACACAGCGCGAGGCAATTCGAATGCGATATTTGGAGGGAATGTCGCTTAAAGAAATTGCAGAACGTATTGAAAAATCGGAAATGGCAGTTGCTGGGCTGTTGAAGCGGGGGCTTCGAACGCTGCGAGAGGAAATGGCGAATCGCCAAAACGGCTTAAGTGCCTAAATTACTGGAGAAAGAAAGACATTATGCCGCGAGGCTTTCATTTAGGACAAGGAACCGTTATTCGCTTTCAGGGAGCGGACCGCTGTCGGGTTTTCAATAATCTGTGCACCCAAGACCTCAGAAAACTATTGGATGGCCAAGCGTTGGAAACATTTGTCACCGACGTCAAGGGGCGTACGTTTGGACACGGAGTTGCAATGTCGGTGGACGGAGAATGCTTTTTGATTACGGTTCCAGATCAGGGGGCCAAGCTGGTGCCGCACTACGATCGGTATATCATTCGAGAAGATGCGATTGTTACTGACTTGAGCAACGAATTCCAGTTTTGGCTTTTTGAAGACCGAGCGGTGACAGCGAAAGCGTTCGCGATAGAGGTCGACGCTACGCCCGCGAAATCGTGCGTTACTTCCACAAGCTTGGGAGCCAACCGAATTGCGCTCGCGCATGCACCATGGATTGGTCCCGAGTCGATTTTGGCACTTGTGCCTACAGGGCAAGGAAGCGAAGTGATTGCGGAGCGATTAGGCAGCGCATGGAGCTTGAGCGACATGTCTCAACGCACAGACTGGGAGTTGGCTCGCATTGAAGCGTTTTGGCCATGGTACGGAATAGACATGGATGATCGTCATTTGCCACAGGAACTGGATCGGGATGCCTCGGCCATTTCATTCAACAAAGGTTGTTACCTAGGGCAAGAGACGATTGCTCGTCTCGACATGCTGGGCAAGGTTCAAAAGAAATTGGTGAAGTTATCGATTGAGTCAAGCCTTTTGCCGGCTGTGCAAGCGACCGTCCATGCCGATGCGAAAGAGGTTGGCACGATCTGTTCCGTGGCCGTGAACGAGGCTGAAGGGAAATACCTGGCTCTTGCCTACGTCAAGCGAAGCCATTTTGCGTCCGGACAGGTTCTCGATGTGAACGGTTGCAAGGCAATCGTTTGCTAAGGCGAGCGGCAGGCGGAAAACGACCGTAGCTGGATTCGCCAGAATTCAGAGCGTACTGAATTCAGGCGAATCCAGCTACGAATCGTGGCAAGTCCTCTCTCGCCGCTGGCCTAAGGAACAGACAAGTTCGTTGGTTCCTCGGAATTGGGATTGGGCTTGATCGCGAGTTCTTCCACAAGACACTGCAATTGTTGAAGCGTATCTTGAAATACCTCCTTGCCTGGCTTCGGCATCCATTTCTCGCATGTAGAAATCAAGTCCGCCTTGACAATAGGTTTCGTTGCATAGTCGTTGCAGCCCGCAGCAAGGCATTCCGCCATATCCGAGCTCATCGCATGCGCGGTTAAGGCGATAATAGGAAGCTGCCACCCCTTGTCACGAAGCAGTCTCGCAGTCGAATAGCCGTCCAATTCCGGCATTTGCATATCCGAAACAAGGAGATCGAATGATGACGGAAAAGCCAGCTTGCCAGATAGAGTATGATCATCCGTCAAAGCCTCAACGGCTTGTCTGCCATTTTCAACCACAGTGACCAGAGCACCTGCTTTTCGCAGGACGTGAGCAATGAGAAGCTGATTGTCAGGGCCATCTTCCGCAAAAAGGATACGGAGTCCATCGAGCGGTAGCGGTGGAGCGGATTGAGGCAGTGATACGAGAACCTGCGGAGTCGGTTGATGAGGCATGATATCCATTCCGTCGAATTGAATTGAGTTCAAATTCAACACAAACACGCTTCCCTTACCTGGCGTGCTTTCCGCGCGGATAGAACCTCCGAGTAGTTCCGCGAAGCGTTTGCTGATGTTCAGCCCAAGGCCAGTCCCGCCGAACCGTCGGGTCATGCTCGAATCTGCTTGCGAGAATGGCTCAAACAGACGCTTGGATTGTTCGGTGTTCATACCGATACCTGTATCGACAATACGAAACTGCAGCTCTCCGACAGAAGCATCAAAGCGTACAAATAGGGTTACTCCACCAACCTCGGTGAATTTAATTGCGTTGCCAATCAGATTGACCAAAATCTGGCGCAACCTTACGGGGTCAGTCATGACCATGGCGGGAAGATCGGTTTCGAGAACCGCATTCAATGAAAGCTTCTTTGCATCTGAGTTGACTCTCATCAATTGGAGCAACTCTTCTACGAGCATCCGCGGACTTGTCGAAATCAATTCAACAGTCATCTTGCCCGCTTCGATCTTAGAGATGTCCAAAATGTCGTTAATGATTTTCAGAAGTTGCTTGCCGTTGCGCTGAATTGTATGGACGTATTCTTTGTGTTCGTTGAGTCTGGTTGAGTCGCCTTCCGATTCTGACGCGAGCAAGTCTGCAAAGCCAAGAATGGCCGTCATTGGCGTACGGATTTCGTGGCTCATGTTCGCAAGGAATTCCGATTTAGCATCGCTCGCAGCTTGTGCGCGTAGCTGAGCATCTTGCAATTTCCGCTCAGAGGTCTTGATTTGAGAGATATCCTGCAAGGTACCAGCCATACGCACGGCCGTCCCGTTTTCATTTCTTTGGGCGGCGCCTCGAGCTCGAAACCATCCGAAATCACCTGAAACCAATTTCAATTGGTATTCGACATCGTAAAGAACTCCATTGTCCAGATGTTCTTGTATTGCGGTTTGAACCATCTCTTTGTGTTCAGGATGAAGTCGGTCCAAGAAGGAATGGAGTTGATTCGCCGGAAATGGCCCTCCGGCAGGAAAGCCCAAGAGGGTCCAGAATCTTGTGGAGTACCAAACCTCATCGGTTCCAAGCTTCCAATCCCAAGTTCCATCACTGGTGCCAGCAATTGCGAACGCGTACCTTTCGGAAAGTTCGCTGAGCTCGGCTCGGAGAGACTTCATTTCATGGATATCGACGTGGACCCCAACCATGCGACTCGGTTTTCCATCGAAATCGCGTTGGGTTACTTTGCCCGATGCAAGGATCCATTTCCATGAGCCATCTTTATGGCGCATGTTGAGCTCACAGCGATACTCTTCTGTTTTTCCCTGAAAATGCTCTTGAATGGAATGAAGCACGCGATAGAGGTCATTTGGGTTTAGCAGTTTTTCCCAACTGCTCACATCGGAGTCAATTTCAGCCACGCTGTACCCCAGCATTTTGGCCCAATTATCACTGTAGGCAACCTTTCCAGAAACAATATCCCATTCCCATGTTCCTAGACCAGCGCTTTCGATGATCAATACCAACCTAATCGCTTGATCCCGTTGAAGTGTAACGTCTGAGAAGCTAACGACAACGGATTCGAGATTGCCACTGAGGTTTCGAATCGGTTCGGTACTCACGGAAAGCCAGCGACGTTCCTTGTCGGGAGTTTCAATTCCCATTACGAAGTTACGAACCGCTTTGCCGGTTCGTAATGTTACGCTTACAGGATGCTGATCGCCGGGGAATGAAATTCCGTCCTCGAGAATTGCCCTCCAGCGTGGATCGATCGATTGACGTCCCTTTAATTGACCGGAGGATAGGCCAAGAATGCGTTCTGCAGCAGGGTTGCACTCTACAATCTCTCCGGAGGTGTTGTGCACAACAATTCCCTCAGCGACCGCACTGAAGGTTGAGCGGAGCCTTTCTCGTTCCCTCTGCAATTCGAGAATCAAATCTGCCATCGCTCTCTGGCTCAGCTGGAGACAGAATAGAGCCGGCAAGAAAATCGCCATAACCAGGAAAAGATGAACGGTTGCGAAAATTGCTCGCGATGGCGCAAACGCAACGGTAATGGCTAGAGTGATTAGTTCGATCGCAATGGTGGCGAAAATTCCGAACGAAATCAGTTTCAACAACGAGGTTTTTCGTGATGGGCTTGATTGCAAGTTACTCGTGATTGAAGTCCCCATCCGCGCGCCCTCGTCCAAGAAGCAGTCAAACCTTGCCTCACATTTGACCGTTGGTTTGCATCCGAGCTCCCAAAACAAGATTGACTAGCTGAGCGACGGACTCAACTCCAAGCTTCTTAGTGATATGGCTTCGGTGGACTTCGACTGTCTTGGTGCTTATACCAAGCTGCTTTGCAATCTGCTTGGTTAAACTACCTGCCACGACAAGCTCTGCTATCTCCTGCTCTCGAGCTGTCAACGAGTTCATCCGGTCCAGAATCGCTTGCTTTTGCTGCATGGCATGACGTCGCTGAGATTCAATCACCATCATCTCGCGAACCGAATTCAGAAACTCATCAGGGAGAAATGGTTTTTCAAGTACTGTGACCGCGCCGAGCTTCATCGCTTCCACTGTTAACGGGACAGTTCCATGCCCAGTAACCAAAACGAAAGGAACTTGCCCAAAACGGCTTCGAACCTGCTCCATCAGTTTGAGTCCCGACTCGTCCGGCATTTGGAAATCTACAACCATGCAACCCGGACTATGTTCATCCAGATCTGCCAACAGTTCTTTTCCTGAAGCGTATTCCTTGGAATTGATTTCGGCCTTTGAGAGCACGTACGAGATCGATTCTCGCATTCCAAGATCGTCATCCACAACAAAAACGGTGGCTTGATCGTTCATTCGAATTCCCAACTGCAGTAAAAGTGTGGACTGGTCCGACCTAAACTCGAAATGTGCTTAAAGCATAGTGGACAAAGCAATGGCAAGACAGACATGCGATTCGGTTTCTGGCATTTTTTGGCTTGCATTGACTTTTGAATCAGATTCAATGTATCGGTAATCTCTGCGTCGCATCGTAACAGCTTTTGAGTTTCGGCTGGTACAGCGATCAGCTAAGGAAAACCCGCAATCACAAACATGGGCATTGTCAAGCTGCGAGGAGTCGGGAGAACGAATTCGCAAGGTAAGGAAAACCCTTAGCTAAGGCCTTTTCCCGAATCAGTTGCTAAAAAAGGTTAAGTTTAGGCTCGCTTTTCAGTTTTGAATTTGATCCATACAATACATTTTTTGCTTTTTCTTTGACGATCTTCCGATAGACTTCAGGCATAGAGACTTCAGGCAGAGAGAGCAACTGTTCGCTCTCGCGGAAATCCTCCATGTCTTACGCCCCCCACCTATAGTAGGATAAGAACATGATTTCAAACCCGATTCATTCGACGCTAGTGGAAGACCCAGATTTCGCGGAACTTGTGTCGGAGTTCGTATCCAATGTCCCCGAGCGCATCCGAGCCATCCGTCAGTGTATTGACAGCAATGATACCAAGCAGCTTTGCACACTCGTCCACCAGCTCAAAGGGGCGTGCGGGAGCTATGGTTTTCATGAGATTACCCCACTTGCCGCTTCGTTGGAGGCTAGGATCCGTTCCGACGCCGAGATTTCATCCCTGTTGGAATCGCTCGAGGTGTTCATCGCGACCTGTCTTCGCATGACCGCCGATCCGGCTTAGACTCGATCTTTATGGTGAATCCGTCGTCGGGAAAGCTTCATGTTCTTGTTATCGAGGATGACCCATTTCAGTCTGCCTTGATTGAGAAAAAACTAGAGCTAGCGGATTTCGAGGTTTCTTGCTGCAAATCGATCGCCGAAGGGCTGCAACTGGCAAGCCAAAGGGAATTCCCGATTGCGGTTGTCGATTTGGACCTCGGAGGGGAATCAGGCTTAGACTTTGTTCAGTCACTTTCGAGGGCTTCGCCAAAGACGCGAGCGATCATTCACTCCATTGACACCTCGTTTGAAACGGTGAAAAAAGGAGTTAATGTCGGGATTTTCGCGTATGTTGAAAAAGGCAGAAATGACAATCAGTTAGTCGATGAATGCCATCGGGCTGCCGCTGCCTACTTCCGAGGCCGCTTGGATTCCGCCAATAGGAAGATTGCGTTCCAGCTAAGGCTTCTTGGGGCGGTGGATCACGGGATCATTGCGACCAATACCTCGGGCGGCATTATCTATTGGAATCGGTTTTCGGAAAAGTTGACAGGAATCGCGTCGTCTGATGCTCTTGGTCGATCCATATTGGATTTCATTTCGGTTTCGGTAGTTGACAGGAAACTCCTCGGAAAACAAATGAATTCCGGAGGAAGCTGGCAAGGTGAAGTGACCTTCAAACCGAATCTGAATTTGAAAGTTTCGGTTCTTGTACGGTTGGTGCTTTCCGTGCTAAAGGATAGCGATGGAAATCAAATAGGTTCTGCGATTTCCATTCATGATTTGACCGCGATCAAGGCAAATGAAGAACGCTTGGAGCGTCGGGCAAAGTTATTGGAGATCAACGCGGAATTGGGGCGGCTCGCGACGGAGATCGAGGATCGGGAGCAATTTCTAAAGCATTGCCTTACAAAGCTGAATGATGGACTCGGCTTGAAGTATGGGCAGTTGATCATGATTGGCCCTACGGACCAGAGCGTTTCATGTATTGCTTCTGTGGGGGACTTGACAGCCGCCAATGCGGGGGGGCAAAAATTAACCAATGTCGATGAATTGCACCTTCAAAACCCTATCGAGGGCTTTCGAATCCCGTTTTTCGATAACGGAAAACAAGTAGGATGCATCGAGGGCTTTTTTGAAAACTCAAGACCAGTAAGTCACGAGAAACGAAATTTTCTGCAAAGCATTTCATCGCTGATTGCAGGTGTTCTCCTCCGAAATTCGGCTATTCATCTTTGGCGTTCCCTTTTCGAAAATTCACTCGATGCCGTTTTGCTTGTAGGCAACGACTTTCAAATTGTGAATGTGAATCAGGCAGCCACGGAAGTATTTGGCTATCCCCGAACCGAGCTTCTGGGAATGAACGCGCAGCATTTGGTACAAAAAACACAGGACTCAAGAATGCGATTGCTCGGCCAGACTTTCTTGAAGAAGGGGCAGCTTCGTGGCGAAATCGAGTTGGTGGGTAAAGACCAACAAACCAAGGTTTGCGAGTTCTTCGCTGTCGCAAACATTCTTCCGGAAATACATATCGCGCATGTTCGCGATATTACACAAAAAAGGGCATCTGAGAAACTAATCTCGGAACAAAACGATCAATTGGCGCACGTGCAACGCACAGCAACAATAGGCCAAATGGCAGCGACCCTAGCCCATGAGATCAATCAACCACTCGGGGCGATAAGCAACTTTGCTGGTGGTGTGTTGTTCGGACTAGAAAAAAACAATGTTAGTCCAACCGAGTTGGAGTCAAACTTGCGACGCATTCTCAGCGAAGCCATCCGAGCAGGCGCGATTCTAAGTCGACTAAGAAAGTTCATTTCGGTAGATTTGTCGAAGTTTGAAAAAACCGATTTGAACGAATGTGTTCGCGATACGATGCTAATTCTAAACAACATGTTCTTTCATTCAAATGTTGTCGTCCATTTAGAACTCGACTCTCACATACCCCCCATTCAGGTTGACACAATTAGTTTCCAGCAAGTACTTGTCAACATCTTCAAAAACTCGACAGAGGCAATGCAGAGCATAAAGGCAAGCGAAAGACACCTGGTTGTTAAGACGCTCTGTGAAGATGGATGGGTCAATGTCACGATCGCGGACAACGGACCAGCCGTTTCTAAAGCCATATTCGAATCACTTTTTAAGCCGTACCAGACATCCAAGCCAAACGGTCTAGGCATGGGCCTTTGCATTAGCCGATCCATTGTGGAACAGCACAACGGAACGATGACAATGAGCCAGATTCAACCGAACGGAATGCGAACTGTAGTACGGCTGCCGATTGGCTGAGTTGCGATTGCGACGAGTTCTCTAGGGATTCCCTTACCATGTCCTTGAGGTTAATGAAGGCAATTCTCTACAAAAACGGGACGAGATCGTTCGATAGCATATCCAGCGATTCCGGTTTTCATCCAAATCAATAAGTGTAATGGCTATGTCTAAGTTTCAAGCTCAACCCAAAGTCTACGTGATCTCCCATCATCTTGAAACTCAGGAGTTGATTTGTCGAGAATTGAGCGATGAACCGATCGAACTGGTACCAGTTCGCAATGAAATCGATTACTTTGCAACGCTTGATCGGATTGAAGCGGGATGCGTGTTGGTCGAGGTATCAGGGGATCCTGAGTTGGAGCTCCAAAACATTGCCTCGATCCGTTCCCAGCAAAAGCACATGCAAGTAATCGCGTTCGGAAACCAATGGGACGTAGCCAAAGCCGTTCAGGCAGTTAAGTTTGGCGCCAAGGAAGTTTGCGTTTTTCCAGCCAATGGAAACGAGCTCAAAAATGCCATCAATCAAATCCTGACGGAAAGCCGCCAGGAATCCATTCCTTTGGACGAAAAGATACCTCGGTCTATTTCCGACGTCTTGTCGTCCGAGGAGGCGGTCATCCTGCGTTTGATCGTTCAAGGGCGAACGGCCAAAGAAGTAGGTTCCACCCTGGACATTAGTGTCCGCACGTTTCACTATCGCAAAAGATCTATTTTCGCCAAGCTCGGCGTGAACAATCGTTCCGAAGCAATCGAGTTGATACGCCGTTCCGTAGACGGAATTTGATAGCATACGGCGCACGCCGTCCGGTGAAGAGACTTCGTTTAACAGTCAGCCGCAGGTGTACCGCGTGCTCTTGAGTTAGCCTCTTTGGCTAACGGTTAATCGACCAAGTCGACAAGCCGTAGACCGTCCTTTACAGAACGGTACATGCAGCACAAACAGAATCCTCGAGCCCAGCCGCTTCAAAACACAATAGTGTTTCAAGCACTCTAAGTTACCGGGGCCTAAGGCCGAATGGCGTTGAGTTTGTGGTACGGCGCGAGTCGTACGGTGATAATCCATTGGGAGCTCCCAGGCGGACCCAGGGGCCTGTCGATTTGATACCTGCTCAATTGCACTTCGTTTAAAAGTCAGCCGTAGTAGGCGTACTGTCAAAGAAGCAAAGTACGCCTTCGGCTGACTGTTAAACGAATAAATCAACAGGCCCTAGGGGACGGGTACATTGCTCGACTTTCGTCGAAAACCGGTGCTAGCGTCCAAAGGCTTGACGACTCTGTGGATTATTCGGGTTAGTGCAGTAGATATTTGTTGCAATGCCTGCAACTTCGCTAATGCTGAGCGTGCCTGTAGGGGTAATTCCTTATAGGCCATCTCTGGGTACCTATTTCCTGCCCAATTCACACGATAGAAATGGCCGGAGTTGAGGGATGAGTTAACTTTTCCAGTTGTTAAGTCGGTTAAGAGATGATTGGAACGAGAATGCCACAAAAACGGTTTACATTACAGGTCGCCTTTAGATTTTTTGGTTCGGTCTTGGCCATTATCTTCATCGGTGAAGCTTTTGTTATGTACTTGCTTCCTTTCATATTGCCGTCCGACGTGGATCAAAACATCGAGGCCTTTTGCGATGCTGGCTTGCTGACGCTGATCACGGCTCCAGCTCTGTGGGCGTTACTGTTCCGACCGTTGATTGGAATTGCGAGCGACGAGTCTCGCAAATACTTCGCAATCGTTGAGGAGTCCGGCTACGGGATTCTTACCGTCAGTGATCAAGGACTTGTTGAAACGGTAAACTCAAGGGTCGAGGACTATTTTGAGACCGACAAGAAGTCGATTCTAGGAAAACCTCTCTCGGAACTATTTCCGGACTATGGCAACGGTCTAACGGTTGTAGAGTCCATCGAAGCCAGAATGATTCGTTCGAACAAGCAATGTCTAGATGAGGAAATTGAGGTCACTCGAGACGATTGGGCGCGCACATTTGAAGTTCGCGTGAGTGGCTTGAGAATCAAGGGGCGCACTGAATATACGTTTATCATTCGGGACATCACTCAAAGGAAAAAGATCGAGTCCGATCTGATTCGTGCGAAAGAGATGGCAGATGCCGCCAACACTTCGAAAAGCAACTTCCTGGCAAATATGAGTCATGAGATTCGGACCCCCATGACGGCCATTTTAGGCTATACCGAGCTCCTATTCGATGCAAGAAACATTGATAACGAACCGGAACAACGGGTTCGAGCCGTCCAAACGATTCAGAGAAACGGCGAACATCTGTTGTCGATTATTGATGACATTCTGGATCTGTCCAAAATTGAATCCGACAGGCTTTCCATCGAATCCATTGCGTATTCACCGGTGGCAATTGTTGAAGAAGTGCTGTCTCTGATGCGGGTTAAATCGAAAGTCCGTGGTATCAGGCTAGAGGTTGAATATGAATCGCAAATACCAACGCTGATTCAAACCGATCCCACCCGAACGCGTCAAATCGTCCTGAACCTAGTAAGCAATGCCATCAAATTCACAGATGCTGGTTCCGTTAAAATAATCGTCCGGTTTGTTCCGGGTAGTGAACCCAAGCTCGAGTTCGACGTGGTTGATACCGGACTGGGTATGACTCGTGAACAACAAGAAAGATTATTCAAACCATTTGTTCAAGCTGATTCGTCGACAACGCGACAATTTGGTGGTACGGGACTTGGTCTTACCATCAGCAAACATTTAGCTGAAATGCTGGGAGGATCGGTGGTTATCGTTGATTCACTGCCTGGAATCGGGACGCGGTTCCGTGCAGCGATCAACACCGGTGATCTAAAAGGTGTTCCAATGATGGAACCTTACCAAGGTGCTTTGCCCACAGAGATCGCATCCACAGAATTGAAAGTACAACCACAAGAACACCCCTTAACGGGCTGCAGAATACTTCTGGCAGAGGATGGTCCCGACAACCAGCGATTGATTTCCTTTATTCTCAAGAAGGCAGGCGGCAACATTTCCGTGGTCGAGAATGGACAACTAGCAGTGACTGCGGCATTAGATGCTCGCGAAAGCAATA
>CANHVO010000007.1 GCA_947463915.1 Planctomycetaceae bacterium | reverse complement strand
GCTGGAGGCGTTAGGAGCCTTGGCGATTCTTGAGATGTCGATCAACAACTGCCGACTTTAGTCGTTTAACAGCTAGCCGCAGGCGTACTGCGATTCTTTTGGTAGTACGCCTACGGCTGACTGTTAAACGAGGGCCCTTCACCGGACGGCTCGCGCCGTGCCGCTACGGAAGGGCGAGGCTCCTGCCGAGCCGACGTGCCAAGGTTCGGCAGGAGCCTCACCCTCCCGAGCAATGAATTGCTGAGGTAAACTCGTTGAAAACATGTTTACCGTGGTAGCCTCACCCTCCCGGGAAGCAAATGCTGGAATCTGGCCGGAAAAGCCCCCTCTTGCGGGTTGGCCTATTGCGTTAAGGCATCTGGAGTAGAATGATGTTCCGGTAGCGGAATCATCTGCACGCCCATTTCCCTTGGAAAAATTGCATCGTGAGCGAATCGGACGTTAGTCCTGGATCACATGGGGATGCTCCCCAACCATCAACACACTCTCTAAACAACGAAAATGAATCTCCTCAGATAGTCAGCGATGATTGTCATGCCTCGGGTATGTTCACGAAAATCCGTGAAGCTTCAGGTACGGTTTATGGCGATATTGGAACCTCGGTTCTGTACACAGTGATGGAGTTAACTCGCGAGACGATACGCCTCAAGAACCATCATTTGCCGACGGACCAATTCAATGCAATCGTAGCTCAAGGCGGGCCCGATTTAATCGCGCCGGATGAAGCGCTTGGCAGTTTGAGTTTGATCTTTTGGGCGTTGGTGTTTCTGACTGTAAAATATGATCTGCTCATCATGAGGGCGGACAATCGGGGTGAAGGTGGGGACTTCGCGCTATGGGGCTTGTTGCGTGGTCACACAGGCAAAATTTTCGGGATGACCTTGTTGAGTTTTTTGGTCGCCTCTGCGGCAGGACTTCTTGCCGCTGATGGCATTATCACCCCTGCCATGAGCATGCTTGGGGCCTATGAACCACTGGGTGATCCGTGGGCGATCATTGCGACGTTGGCAAGTCTGTTTGTTCTCTTTAAGTCGCAGTGGCGTGGAACGAGCAAGGTCGGTGGCCTCTTTGGTTGGTTCATGCTGCTCGTTTGGTTTCCTTGGATCGCAGCCAAAGGTTTGCCTTGGGTGCTTTCGACTCCACAAGTGTTCAGTGCCGTCAATCCAATGTACGCATGGAATTTCGTGATGAAGTTTCCGGCTATGGGAATGTTGGCCATCTTTGGCGTGGTGGTTTTGGCTATCACAGGCGGGGAAGCCAAGTACGCGGACATTGGGCATTTTATGCGTCGCACTAAGAAGCAATGCTGCGACGGCATGAGTATCGATCCTGAGGATTCAGGGCGAAGACCGGTGATGCTCGCCTGGTACTATATTGTGATGCCTTGTCTGTTGATCAATTATGCGGGGCAAGTCGGCTATTTGTTGTCAAATGGAGTGCCGCCGAGGGCTAGTACATTCTTTGCCATGACGCCCAAAATTGCGGGAGCTCCTGCAGCAAACCACCTCATCGACGTAGCCGACTTGTGCATTGCGGCCTGTGCAGCGTTCATCGCCTCGCAAGCCCTCATCACAGGGATGTTTTCCATTGTCAAGCAAGCGATTGCGTTAGGCTTTGCGCCGCGTCAATTGGTCAAGTACACAAGTCACGAAGCAGAAGGCCAGGTATACATCCCTTCTGTCAACTGGGCACTCTTTGCCGGCTGTGTTTTCGCAACCTTGTCGTTTCGAACCGCTAGCAATCTTGCGTCTGCATATGGCATCGCAGTGACTGGCACGATGTGGATCACCACGGTTATGTTCGGATATGTAGCTTACTATCGTTGGAGCTGGAAACTGTGGCAAGTCTTGGCGATATGCTTGCCGATTCTCACGATCGATATGCTCTTTTTCGTGAGCAACTTGACCAAGTTTGCGAGCGGCGGCTATTTCCCAATCGCAATCGCAACGGTGCTCGTCGTCATCATGGTCACATGGCAGTGGGGACGCTCGCAAATGGCGAAAGCGTTTTATGACTTTGGTTTTCGCGAAGGCAAGAAGATCGACTGGCTCGTGATGCTTCGAGACAAAGTCGATGAAATTCAAATCGCAATCGATGAAAACTTGCCTTTGGCCAGGACGCTTATCCAAGGGAGACGTCGATTGGTTGAGAGCGATCGAGCGGCTGTCTTCCTATGTTCGCAACCGATTCGGACCCTCGAGGATTACACGCCAGTTACGCTGCGCGTGTTTCTCAAAAAGTATGGTGTGCTCCCATCGCATGTGACACTATTTCACATCAATCAAATTTCAAGTTCGACTTATGACAATGCAAATCGCTATGAAGTCATTAAGCTTGGTAACGATATTTATGCTGTCAATGTGACCTATGGTTACATGGAGCAGACCGATATTCGAGGAGCCCTAAAGGATTTGCAGAGGCGAGGAAAAATCAATATTGCCGCGGAACGGTGGATTGTCGAAGTGGGCGAAGAAGAAATCATCAGCCAACCCGATCTGCCATTGCTCCAGGCCATACGGATCGAAATGCTTCGTTGGGTGCTGCGATTGTCAGCACCAGCGCACAAATACTACGGACTAACCTACGACGCGGGCGTTTCGAAGGAGTTGATTCCGATTGTGTTTGGACGCAATGGAGTCCGGATCCGACTGCCTGAGCTTGAGGTAATGTCGGACCAGAATCCGGAACCTGACTTGAAACCGCGAGCGTGATGATTTAGCCGATGGGCGTTAGCCCCGGTTCTCGACGAATGTCGAGCAATGGAAAAACCGAGGCTAACACCCAACGGCAAATTGAACAGCATTACACTTTGCGATGTGCATTGGAATCGCGAAAGCGATGGCAGTTTTCAGCCTGGGGTGAAGTTCGCGTCGCGAACGAAACCCCAGGTAACGCGGCCTAAACCATTCCAAGCTCTGAAGGAGCGGTATTCGTCGCACATCCCATAAACCCACTGCAACTATTGATCGTCACTGGCCACTCAACCCAAGTGGAAATGCCGTCGCTTTGCGACTCTAGTTTTAAATGGTTATCGCTCACCACGGATTGCATCCGTGGCTATCGAATGCCACTGCTCCGCAGTTCAAGACCATTCACACTAGCCGCACAGCGTTAGACACGGTTCTCGTCGAATGTCGAGCGATCAACGACCATCGGGTTGTTTGTCGTGCATTTCATCCTCAAAAAATGGGAATTGCCGCTTTCCGGGTTGGCGGTGGTCCGCTACTCTGACAATTGCGGCCGGGCAAAAGGCGATCCCGACCTACATGAAGAATTCGCAAAGTAAATGATTTCCCGAATGCTCGGTTTCGTAAGGCCGACCAACGACTGAAAGAGATTTATGAAATTCAAGTTCCCAATTGTGATCATCGACGAAGATTTCCGGTCCGGCAATGCGTCGGGACTAGGAATCCGGGCGTTGGCAGAAGCCATCGAACGCGAGGGAACTGAAGTTGCTGGTGTGACCAACTACGGAGATTTGTCCCAATTTGCACAGCAGCAAAGCCGGGCTTCGGCCTTCATCCTGTCCATTGACGATGATGAATTCGCGTCCGACGAGACGATGAAGTCAGCGTTGGAAAACTTGCGCAAATTCATTGCGGAAATCCGGTTCAAAAATTCGGACATTCCAATCTTTCTTTACGGTGAAACACGGACTTCGCGGCACATCCCAAACGCGATTCTTCGTGAGCTCCATGGTTTTATCCATATGTTTGAGGATACGCCTGAGTTTGTGGCAAGACACATCTTGCGCGAGGCCAAAGCGTACACGGATGGGTTGGCACCTCCCTTCTTCCGAGCCTTGGTGGATTACGCTCAAGATGGATCGTATTCTTGGCACTGCCCTGGCCACTCCGGCGGCGTGGCTTTTCTCAAGAGCCCTGTGGGGCAAATGTTCCACCAGTTCTTCGGCGAGAACATGTTGCGAGCCGACGTTTGCAACGCGGTCGAAGAACTCGGACAACTGCTTGACCACACCGGCCCAGTTGCCGCCTCCGAGCGAAATGCGGCTCGAATTTTTGGTGCAGACCATTGCTTCTTTGTGACCAACGGAACCTCGACGTCCAACAAGATTGTTTGGCACTCGACCGTTGCTAGCGGTGACATTGTCGTCGTTGACCGCAACTGCCACAAATCGATTTTGCACTCGATCATCATGACGGGTGCTGTGCCCGTGTTCCTAACCCCAACGCGAAACAACTTGGGGATCATCGGTCCGATTCCGCTCGATGAATTTCGGCTGGAGAATATCCAAAAGAAAATTGAGGCCAATCCGTTTGCACGTGAAGCACAAGCGAAGCATCCAGACCGCAAGCCACGCATCCTCACGATCACGCAAAGCACCTACGATGGAATCATCTACAACGTAGAAACGCTGCGTAAGCTGTTGGATGGCCAAATCGGCACGCTTCATTTCGACGAAGCATGGCTACCTCACGCTGCCTTCCATGAGTTCTACAAGGATATGCATGCGATCGGGCCAAACCGACCGGCTCCTTCGGATTCGATGATCTTTGCGACCCACTCGACCCACAAACTATTGGCAGGTATCTCGCAAGCGTCGCAGATCTTGGTGCGCGAGCCGACCAACAAGAAGCTTGACCGCAACACGTTCAACGAAGCGTACCTAATGCACGTTTCCACTTCGCCGCAATACGCGATCATTGCCTCCTGCGACGTGGCCGCCGCCATGATGGAACCACCCGGAGGAACAGCTTTGGTTGAGGAGTCGATCATGGAAGCGATTGATTTCCGCCGAGCCATGCGCAAGGTTGACGATGAATGGGGCAGCGATTGGTGGTTTAAGGTCTGGGGACCAGATCAGTTGGCAGAAGAAGGAATCGGTGAGCGCGAAGATTGGATGCTGAGAGCCGACGAAAATTGGCACGGCTTCGGCAATCTTGCATCTGGCTTCAACATGCTCGATCCGATCAAGGCGACGGTCATCACGCCTGGCCTCGACGTCTCTGGTCATTTTGCGGAGACAGGGATCCCTGCTTCGATCGTGACGAGGTACTTGGTCGAGCATGGTGTTATCGTCGAAAAGACCGGCCTATACTCGTTCTTTATTATGTTCACGATCGGTATCACCAAAGGACGTTGGAATACGCTGCTCAGTTCGTTACAGCAGTTTAAGGACGACTACGACAAGAACCAACCGATGTGGAAGATCTTGCCTGAGTTCTGCCAGCAGTATCCACGCTACGAAAAGATCGGTCTCAAGGAATTGTGCCGACAGATTCACGAAACGTACAAGAAACATGACGTGGCACGAGTGACCACCGAGATGTACTTGTCGCCGATGCAACCAGCCATGAAGCCGTCGGATGCATTCGCAATGATGGCCCACGACGAAATCGACCGAGTGGAAATCGATGACCTTGAGGGGCGAGCGACTGCGGTCTTGTTGACCCCATATCCACCAGGGATCCCGCTCTTGATTCCGGGCGAGAGGTTTAACAAAACGATTGTCGAGTATCTTCAGTTTGCGAGCATGTTCAACGAAAAGTTCCCAGGCTTTGACACAGACATCCACGGATTGGTGGAAGAAGAACTCGAAGGTGGCAAGCGTCGGTACTACGTCGACTGCGTTCGCATCGACGAACCATTGCCGGTTTCCAAAAGGTCGGAAAAGGATCGAGAAAAGATCGCGACCAAGGTCTGATGTTGGAGTATAGCCTTTTGGCGGCCGGTTTCGTGGAGCCTTAGATGCTGTCTAAGGCTATTTAGCAATGAGCCCAGTCATAGAGGTACGATTGACCAACCTCCCTTTTTTAGGCTCCCATCGATTCTCTTAGTTTGGCTAACCCTCGGCGTAGCAATCCTGCAACGCTGGCCGGGGACCGACCCGTTTCTTCGACGACCTGTGACAACGAACGGCCTTGTAGATGCTTGAGCACGATGATCTCGCGCATGTCGTCTGGTAGCTGTAGCAATGCTTCGCTCAAGTTCGAGAGGGCCTCGCGCTTTTCGATGATGTGGCTCGGTGTACTCACATCTCCGGCTAGCCAAGCAGCCATGCCAGACGACGAACGGTCGAGATCCGCCGCGATCGATCGCTCCAAATCAATATCCCGTTTTCCAGTTCGAAATCGTTTGAAGGTATCAGCTATCTCGTTGGCCAGGATCTCTCGAAGCCAGGCGGCCATCGCGTTTGGGTTATCCAACGGAGCTCGTTCCAAGGCCAAATGAGCCTTGAGCATCGTCGCTTGAACAATGTCGGACCCATCCAGTTTGGGTTGGAGCCGCGTCGCCAATTGCGAGACCGCTAGGGCTCGCAAATAGTTTCGGTAGGGTTCAAGCTGGTTTGTCTCGTTGGCATCATTAGTCTCGATACTCACTGTAATTTCCTTGTCGTCATAGGGTCAGCATCGAGCTTGCCAAAATGACTATCGACTGATTGGCTGGCTCCGCTTCTAGCCACGAAAGGGCACAAAACTCACAAAAGAATCTATGCAAATAATACCCCTGCCTCGAATAGGTCAATTGTCTTGAATCCTCTCTTCGCTCTGCTTGAGAAACTTTACATCCTGAAAGGATATCAGACATTAGCCGGTGGTTGAGCGGAGCGACACCATGGGAAAAAGATTCGTGTATTGCGCTCCGATCGCCCCCCGGCTACTTTCTGAAATCCGTATCGGGATAGAAGCGGAAGAATCATGGAGAAATGGCTCCACAAGACCTAACGTCCCCCCACGACTCTTAACCCCCTAGCTCAATACCAAGGGAATCAGGAGTCACCTTTTGTGTATCTTGTGCATTTTCGTGGCTAAGCTCCTCGACACAAGTTTTTGAGTTCTCGACGAATGTCGAGTACTAGCGGAAACCGCGGCTAGTAGCGACCAACGGCTAATAGAAAGCAAACAATTAGCGGTTGTGGCTCGCAAATCTGAGCCTAGTCGGAAATTTCTTTCCGAGTCAGCGGTTCGTTGGTCGGAGATTGTCGTCTTATATAGTAATGGCCTTCACTGGGACTTCAAATGCTCGAGAAAACACGAGTAACGCTCCACGAACGCGGGTTTCAAAATAGAATACGTGACCATGGCGTCACAAGCACGCGGCCCTGCCAATCCAACCAACAATCGACACTTGAGCGCTGGTCACTTAACATGCCAAACCGAGAATCATCCGACGAGCGGCTCGACCAAATCCTGGCTGAGATCCTGGCGTCTCAATCGCGTGGCGATCATTCCGATCCTGAGACGATCATCCAAGCCAACCCCGAATTTGCAGAAGAGATCCGTCAGTTCTTGTCTAATCAGAAACATTTTGCGGTGGACGGCACCACCAACGCCTTCACCTCGATCGATCCCAAACGTTCGCCTCGCATCGGCAATTTTAAGTTGCTGCAACGGCTTGGCGAAGGAGGCATGGGCGAAGTTTGGATGGCCGATCAAGAAAAGCCGGTCCGACGCCGCGTTGCGATCAAACTTGTCAAACCAGGCATGGATTCACGAGCCGTTCTCGCTCGATTCGACGCTGAGCGCCAAGCCCTCGCTCTCATGAATCACCCCAATATCGCCAAAGTCTTTGAAGCTGGGATCGTTGGCGAAAACGATCAAGGGGTCGGAGCAGGCAGACCGTACTTCGTCATGGAACTGGTCAAAGGGATTCCGATTACCAATTTTTGCGACGAGAGGCGATTGCCGATCCAAGAGCGACTTGAGCTATTTCGACAATCGTGCAGCGCCGTCCATCACGCTCACCAAAAAGGGATCATTCATCGCGATCTCAAGCCCAGCAACATTCTCGTTGAAAGTCACGACGATCGCCCTGTCTTGAAGATCATCGATTTCGGACTTGCGAAAGCCATTGGTGGTACGCAATTGACGGAGCAAACCCTGTTTACCGCGCTCGGTGCGATTGCCGGAACACCGATGTACATGGCTCCCGAACAAGCGGTACTCAACGCGATCGATATCGACATCCGAGCCGACGTCTATTCGCTGGGCGTTTTGCTGTATGAACTCCTCACTGGCACCACCCCTCTGACAAAAGACACGATGCATAAGAAGGGGGTGGATGAGTTGATGAAACTGATTCGCGACTACGAGCCACCCAAGCCTAGTCTACGTTTGAGCGCCAGCGAAGCCTTGCCGAGCATCGCTGCCATGCGTCAAGTCGAACCACTTCGACTGGGTCGCTTTGTCAAAGGAGAACTCGATTGGATCGTGATGAAGGCGTTGTCAAAGGAACGAGAACGTCGCTACAGTTCAGCCATGGCATTCTCGGAAGACATCTTTCGATTCTTGAACCAAGAGGCTGTCGAAGCGAGTCCCCCCTCGACAACTTACATGCTCAGAAAGTTTGCGAGCCGTAATCGCGGAATCGTCTTGGCCGCATCGGCAGTTACGAGCGCCTTAGGCTTAGGGCTAGTAGGAACAACAATCGGATTTTTGCGTGCGCAACACGTCGCGACTCTAGAACGAAAAGCCAAACAAGAATCCGTCGACGCCCGCGATCAAGCGGTCGCGGCAAGAAATGCGGCAGAACTAGAAGCATACATTGCCAACATCAGCCTCATTCAATCAGCGATAGCAAACAATGATTTAAAAACGGCAAAAAAACGGTTGTTAGCTTGCCCCGAGTCGCTGCGAGACTTCGAGTTTTATTTTTTGGAACGACAGGTGAGTTGCTTGATCGGTACGCTACCAGAATCGGCAATCCGTGATACAGATGGGGGTGTCTTTAGCTACATCTTCAGTTCAGACGAGACCATGGTCCTGGTCCACTTGGACGAGAAGACCATTCAAGTCTTTGACTTGCAAGGCAATCCGGTATCCGTAGCGATGGAGCACCCATCGGAGGTTCGCGACGCCTATTTTAGCAATGACGGTTTGTCTGTTGTAACCGCTTGCCACGACAATGTAATTAGGCTTTGGAATACCAAATCAGCAGAAGCAAATTCAAAAATCGTCTGCAAGAGCAGTGATCGCATCGGAGTGTGGGGTGGTTTCGCTGTACTTTCGAAGCCAGACCGCTTTATCTCCATCGAACCGGAGCGATTCCGAATTTGGGATTTTCAAGGTAATGAAGTCGGACGCTCGGGAATGCTCGATAAGTCAGAATTGCCAAGCTTGGAATTGAGCCCTAAAGGAGATTCCTTTCTCATCTCTCAGTCCCAAGGGAACATTTCCTGGTTTGACGTCGATGGAAAGCTGATCGTACAAGCAAAAGCGAAAGTCGCAAGGTTCGTAGCCGATGCAAATTTCGTATGTTTCAAACAAGGCGCGGTGTGCGAAGCTTACGATCGTCAAGGCAAACTGGTCGGGACATTTGAAGAAGGACTGTTGGCGATTAGTCCAGATGGATCCTTTGCATTGACCTACGAATCGCTCGGCGATCTAGCGAAAACGAAATATCGCGCCACGTTTTGGAAAGCACAGCCAACCGGCCTACAAAAGGCACATCAAGAATTCTCGGATCGTAACTGGGAATCATATTCATATAAATTCCTTGTCGAGGGACAACAGATTGTCGTACGAACGACGGGCACCCTTTCCGAAAGTACTTCAAATATTTCTTTGTGGAGCAGCGATGGAAGGAAACTCAGAGAATCCGTTCCAATTCTCTATCCAGGTTACTACATAAGCGAATCAATCGCTTTTGGCGCGAATAAGAAAACATTGATTTTCAACTGCAACTCTGGTCACTTTCGCATTGTTGACGCGGTAACTCTAGACCCAATTTGCTTCCCGATGTTAGGTTCCGCTGACAAAAAGCTAGAGTTTCCCTACCTGGCAAAGGATGGAGCACCTTCTTGCGATGTTTCGTTGTGGTCAGAGTCGGGCGTTCGTATCGGCCAGGCACATGTTGCAAGTGCCTCAGTAACGCAACCCTCATTAACTCATCTTAGTGCTGCCCGTGTCGCGATTGCGGATAGAGCCGTCTTGGACGTACAAAGGCTTGACAATGGAATCTCAACATTTAGCGATACGGAGGTAAAATCTCCTGAATTCAAGGAGTTGGATTTTGCATCTTTAGAGAGCGATGCATTTCTAGAATCCTGCAACCCGAAAGTTCGCGATGTTAACTCACCAGACGTTAAACTGTTGTTTAGCATACGAGCAGGTGGTGTCATAACTGTAGAAAGAAACGGGGATCGCGTGGGCACGATTGATACCTCGGTGCCAAACCCTGTCGCAGTGTCAAACGAATCTGAAAAACGCATTTTTGTGGCGGATGGCAACAACCTACGTGTCTTCGACGCTAAATCGCTACGTGAATTAGCTTCGTTCCGGCAAGAAAAGGTAGTAACCAATTTGCAATCCTCCATCGACGGGCGATGCATCCTTCTAACGTTAAGAGACGGAACGCGGGTTGCGTGGGACCTTCGCCCCTTAGAGGAAAAGCAGGCATACTGGAAAGATTGTGCCGATGAGTTTGGTCCGTCCACTCAATACGTGAAAGAGTTGATGTTGAGCGACCTTTCGACAAGCCAGTTATTGCCTGCACTCCTAAACGACAAAAGCTTGACTGCAAGCAGAAAATGGGGAGTTGCTAGGTTGCTCGATGAAGCGATCCAGATCGATCATTCACTGGGACAGGAATTGTTTGATTCCGTCAAAGAAGACTGCGGCTATCTAAAGGAATCGGTACTATTGAAGCTAAACGAGCTGAAGCCAACAGATATTCATAAGAGGCATGTTGATCATGCAAAGGAGTTTGCTCGACAATGGAATTTTGGTGTTGGTGCATATTACGTTAACAATTTCTGCCTGAAGATTGTTTCGCGAAAGGGGTTAGAGGCAACGGAATACGAAAGGGCATTGGCGGCGATTCTAGCTATTCCTACTGAACAGAGGGATAACACGTCGTTGTTGATGCACGGTGCAGCACTTTTCCGACTTCGAAGATATGGCGAGGCGATGGAGTATTTGCATAAATCGAACTTAAAAATAAAGAGAGATGAATTTATCGGGCAACTATTTTTGTCCATATGCCAATTCCAACTAGGCCAGGCAGAGGCTGCTGCAGAAACATTAAAGTCAGTCAAGCTACCTGAACCTGAACGGGTTAGCGAATCGACGCAGGCCTTGTTCGACGAAGCAAATTCGTTGATCAACGGGAAGTGACGAAGATTGCCATGAACCAGCCAAACAAGATCGATATTGAACTCGAACATACCTCGCTGTTCCCGACCATCCTTCAGCAGCAGAATTGCTCGCTCTTGGTTTCGACTTATCAGGCTGGCAAGGTGATTTCCATCGGTGTTCACGATGGGGAATTGCAGGTCTCTTATCTCGATTTCCCATCGGCTATGGGAATAGCCGTCAGCGAGACATGCATCGCCATTGGCGCCGGGAGGCAGGTTCATTTCCTCTACCCCATGCATCAAGCATTGCAGGACCAATGGCAAGGTAGTTCATTTGACGGAGCGTTCATCTCCCGCTCGAGCGTTTATACGGGGAACGTTCATAGTCATGAGCTTGGCTGGGGACACGATGGTCTCTGGATGGTCAATACGCTTTTCTCATGTTTGTGTACTTTGCGCCAAGATGTGTGTTTCGAGCCTCGATGGCAGCCCGACTTTATTGAGCAGATCGGCGAGCATGACAGTTGCCATTTGAATGGATTGGCAATGCGTAGCGGCAGTCCAGCTTATGCAACGATGATCGCGTCGACGGCGGAACCCGCAGGCTGGAGAAACCATAAACGTGACGGCGGATGCGTTTACGATGTCGTCACGAACACATCCGTGTGTTCTAGGCTAACGATGCCTCATTCTCCTCGCTGGTATGGCGATCGCCTTTGGGCGCTCAACTCGGGGACCGGCGAGTTCGGCTTTGTCGACTTGGACAAGTCGCGGTTTGTACCGGTCGAGTACTTGCCCGGCTTTCTGCGAGGGCTATCGTTTTCGCGAGAGTTTGCGTTTATTGGATTGTCGCGAGGCCGCGAATCCAATCTCTTTGGTGGGCTACCCGTTACCGAGAATCCAGAGTCGATGCGCTGCGGTGTGGGAATCATCGACTTGACCACGGGACGCACGGTGGCGGTTCTCAAGTTCAATTCGGGCGTGGATGAAATCTTTGCCGTCGAAGTCCTGAGCGGCTTCTCAAACCCTCTCTATTCCGGCAGCCAGCAAAACGGAAAAGACCGCGAGATCTGGTCAGTTTAAGCTGTAGCTGATTCGTTGGATGAGCGCATATAAGCATTTCGGCATGAGTTTTTCGGACAAATTAGCCGTTGGGCGCTAGCCCCGGTTTTCCAATTGCTCGACATTCGTCGAAAACCGGGGCTAGCGCCCAACGGCTATTGGTTTGTTTCACTCGACGACACATGCGGATGTGCTTAGAAACAGAAATTCGGCAGGTCTACCAACAGAAGTGCACACTAAATCCGGCAGGAAGCGATGCTTTGGCGGATCCTGGCAAAGATACGCAAAGAACGCGTTCCAACCTGGAAAAACATTGAAATTCACTAAGGGTGATAGAGGGGGCTCGAACCCCCGACCTGCGGAACCACAAACAGGACGAAAAACCGCAAAAAACCGACGTTTTTCCTGGGAAATCCATGCTTTTCAGCAATCTCAATCCCGGTAAAAGCATAACAGACAATAACAGTCATTTACAAGGGTATTCAGTAAGTGCCGGATCGAGAAAACGGTAAATACCGGGCGGCTGCGATTCGGTCTTTTTGATTGTTCGTTCGTGTTCGAACTGATTGCGTGTCGTTAAACTAACCAAATCAATTGGACTCCAGCCCGGTAGGTTCACGAATCATCGACGAATTCCTGTGGTTGGTTGGCTTATCACTCTATTTGGGATGCCGCGATGAGGAATTTGAGTTTTGTTTTATGCCTGTTCGGTTTGATAGCCTCCTTTGGCTCGACTGCGATCGCTCAAGTAAGCGACGAATTCAAGAACGCTGCATTGACTCAAGGTCGCAAGATTTTTTCGGAACTGCAAGGTGCTTTGAAAGAGAATCTAATTAAGTCGGAGAGCGTACTGAAAAACAGAAGAGCATTCGACGAAGCCAAAATTAAGGATGCGATCCGAATCAATCGATGTTGCAAGCTCCAATTAGCTACCGGATGGGTTACCCCATACATTCACCAAGACAACAAGGAAGTGGGATTGGTCGGCGTGCTCGGCGAAAAACGCCAGGACGTCCGTGACGTTAACCAATTTCGTGGAACTGAGATTTTACAGGATTCAATCAAAGTAGTTCACTTGATCGATTCGAAAAATGCTGTTGTTCGATTCGGAGACTTACCTTTTCTAAAACTTGAAAACATCGATGCGTCAAAGATGGCTGAAGGAGGCGAATACACACTTCCGAATCTTTTCTGCATCACCGGGAATGCTAAAGTTGGAGCTCACACCGTTCTAAAGGCCGTTGCCCTAACGCCTAAAGAAGAACGCGAATTGATTCGATTCTGTCAAAGCCAGGGAGAAGGTAAAAAGAAACCCGTCAATCCATTTTTCAAGAAGTGGACTATTGACGGCGAGTCAATCGAAGCGGAGATAATTGACTCCAACGAATCAACGCTTACTCTGGTGAAATCTGATTTCTCAACTGAATTAATTCCTAGGAAAAATGTCTCTAAAAGTGATTTAGCGTGGTGTGAAAAAAACCACTGGTAGAGTCAAGAACCTAGGGTTTCTATTCAAGTCCGAAGTATTGTGCAAACTTGTCGGCATAGTCGAGACAAGTCGATCCGCATAGGTAGAGCTCAGTCATTGGATGCAATGCTTTGTCCAAATCGGTCTATCAAATCCGAATACTGCTGTCATCGCAGGTCGCCGAATGCAACCAGCCCCCGCTTAGGGTGCTACAATCGTCGCTCTCCTTGGCTTCGTACAGGGTCCCGTCGTTTTCAGTGTTTGCAAACTTAGGCGTGAGGCGTAAATGCTTGGCAAAAGTGGGAAAAAAGAGGAAAAAGACAAGAAATTCGATACCGATGTCACCGAGCAAGAGTATGCCAATCGACTCTTTACGCGATTGGTTGCAAAGGGAAAGCGATTTGAACGTGTCGATTTTAGATACTGCACATTTGATGCGTCGTACCTTCGTGATTGTGTATTCGATTCGTGCGACTTCACAGGTTGTCGTTTCGTAAGCTGCATGCTTCAAGGCTCTAGTTTTAGCGGCTGTAAGTTTGACTATGCAACTTTTGAGCGAACTCTTGTTGATATTGACGTGCTAGACAACAACGCACCGGCCTTTGAAAATCTGAAACTCCGCTTTGCTAGAACACTTCGTATGAACTTTCAGCAGATCGGCGATTCAGAATCAGTCAATAAAGCAATTCAGTTTGAGTTGCAGGCAATTCAGACACATTTGCATAAATCGTGGGCATGCAATGAACAGTACTATCGACGTAAGTACAAAGGCATGGCTCGCGTGGGGGCTTATTTTCGATGGCTTAAGTTCAGATTCTTGGATGTTCTTTGGGGAAATGGAGAAAGCACTGCAAAGTTGATCCGAAGCGCATTCCTTCTAGTGGGGGTTGTTTCGTTAATTGACGTTTGGCACATGCGTGACCCCATGCGGTTAAGCAGCTATTCTGATGCATTTTGTTGTGCTCCTCAACTTCTACTTGGAACTGCAGACTCAACAAACTCAACGGACTACTCAAAAGGCTATCTCGCATTCCTTGTTTTCTTTCGGCTCGTGGCGATGGCGCTATTTCTTTCCGTCATCATTAAGAGGTTTAATCGCCGATGACCTACCATATCTACGCCTTTGGATCGATTTGCAGAGGCGAAGTTACGCCGCAGTCTGACATTGACTTATTGGCGATTGTTGACGGATTTGACTCGCGATTTGATCCCCATACTTATTCTATCTATTCGAAGCAAAGGCTTCGCGAACTTTGGGCTGAGGGAAATCCATTCGCTTGGCATCTCGCAATGGAATCGAAACTTCTGTACGCTTCTGACGGGATGGACACGTTGAGTAAGTTCGGCGCCCCCCAGGCATACCTCAATGCGGAATGGGACTGCCAAAAATTTCATCTCCTATTTCTAGATGCACTTAGTTCCATCACGAGTTCAAACGCCAGTCGAATTTTTGATCTATCCGCGATGTTCCTTGCTGTTCGAAACTTTGCAACTTGCTACATGCTCGGCGTTCAACGCAGGTGCAATTTTTCTCGTGATTCTGCAATTCAGATGGAGGAAGACAGTGTTCCAATCCCAAAATCTACTTATGATCTGCTCGTTAGGTCGCGGTTAGTCGCGACACGGGGGCTAGGAGACTACATCACGTCGGACGAAATTCTAGGCCAATTGGAAACTTTACCGCTCGTAGACGAATGGATGAAGAGGTTAAGAAATGACGCATTTGGGACAACCTGAATTCAACAATCGGATGGCAGCGCAACGGAAATTGCTTCAAATTGTTAATGGTGCAGGCACGTGGACAGAAGAACTAGCTGGAATCAGTTTAGATGCAATAGATCGGTGGGTTGGTGTCAACAATCTCGATCACCAAAGTGACGTTTTGCGGATTCTTCTCTTAGCGGCTAAACGATTGCAGTTCCTGTCGTCGAAAAGTCAAGAACAACTTTCCGCAGCTTACGTTGGCATAATGAGCGACTTCGCAGTCGTCCAAAAAGACCTGGAAGATGCTTTGATAACATACCGGGCGAAGCTGATTGTTTGATGATTGGTTCGTCGTAATTGACAATCAAGTTGATGACCTTAACCCGGAGGCAAGTCTTGCTGACTAATCTTCGGTTTCAACTCAAGTCCGAAGTAGTTTGCGAGCTTGTCGGCATAGTCGAGACTGATTGAACGCTCGCCAGATACGAATCTCGATAGTGCGGACTGAGGGATGCCAGTTGCTTGGCTGATTGCATACCGTGACGCCTCACTTCGCTCTATCGCCTTTCGAAGCGTTGCCTCAAGTTTGTTCTTTGGCGTCATTCTCGGCTTCGTCTGTTGGCTTGTCAGAAACGGTCCCAATTGTTGCGACAAAAACGATCTCTTCAAGCAGAGATCTTAGTCGACCAAGATTCGCATCAAGTTTGCCGCAACTCTCGTGACTTTCATCGCCGGAAATCTCCTCGGCAAAGCTCCGTATCGCGTCCGTTATTACTTCCGATGCAGCGACGCCATGTATTGTCGCATAGTGCGCGAGATTCGCGATAATGTCACTTACGACGTTTCTTACGATCGATGCATCGAGCGATTGAAAAGGCAATGCCGGCGATTCCCATGGCTCGCGAGTGGGTTCCAGCGGTTGCCCCGACTTGGCGGCGTAACGCGAAACGCCACTTGCAACTAGACCAGCGATTTTTGCGTTATTGGCTAGGCGATGAAATTTCATTCAAGTCTTTCGGAGCTCGCAGATAGTCTTCTAGTGTTTGTTTACTAATTGGCAAGTTTGGTTCGCCATCAGGCGTACATGCTCGACCGAGTCTTTCAAGAAGTTCTTCGGTCGATAGCTCGCTTAAGATGCTTTGCGGTTCAGGATGTTCTTGACTGTCATGTGGTTCCAACGGTCTTTGCCCTTCTTAGTGAGATAGCCCCTCGCGGTTAGCTCGTCGGCGATCTCACGAAGGCTCATTCCGCGTGAGTTTAGCTCGTTCACGAGCTCGATTGCTGATTGCTCATTCGTGTTCTTTATCAACGCGACGCCATCGATCGCCAAATCATAGCCGTAGGGTATCGTCCCAACACGCTCGGATTTCGATTTCTTGTGAGCCATTGCGAACTTTGTTCGCTCGCTGATTTGGTCTTTTTCAAATTCGGCCATAACAGCCAACATTCGGAACACCATTTTGCCCGCTGCGCTCGTTGTGTCGATCTTTTCCGACAGCGAAACCAAGTCAGCGCCCGCTTTATCTAGCTTTTCGCCTATTAGGATTGTGTCTTTGGTCGATCGAGCAAGCCGACTCAGTGAATAGACGACCAGTACGGCCTTTTGCTTGCATGCTGTTTCAATCGCTGCTTGCAATCCAGGTCGATTGTCAGCTCTGCCGCCACTGATTCCAGCATCGGAATGAACTTCGAGCAACTCGCTATCGTTTACAACACACCAAGCCTCGATTTTAGCCCGTTGAGCTGCCAAAGAGACGCCATCGGTTGCTTGATCCTCTGTCGACACTCGAATGTATGCTACTGTCTTGGTCATTCCGATCGCTCCTGCCATGGTTGCTTTCTATTTGCCAAGTATTGTTGGCGGTACTTGCCTTTTGGCAAGCATTAAAGCGAAGTTGGGGCCCGGATTTTGGGCGAACGTGTAAATAACCGAGCGGTTGTTTACGGAAAGTGTTTAGAACGATTGCCTTAGAAGGTTTAGTTGATGGCTAATCGATCAGATTTTGTGCCGCGAGAATGCGACGGCACTTGTTTGGGAGTTCATCGGAAACTTCAGCTCCGTTCAGGATCTTTGCGAGAACACTATCATCTACAGGTGCAAGCTTTTTCAACGCTCCGCGTTCATAAAGCGTGTCAAATTCTTGTTGGTTAACGACGGATGCATCCTTGTATGAAATGCAAGTCTTTTTCGTGAGCCAACCGTATTCGCCGACTTCCAGAACACAAGAATGATCCCGAAACTCCCCCTCAAAGCCAGTGAAGTTCACTAATACGACTTGGTTTGGGTTTAGTTCTGGATCGGAGATCACAATTCGCGGATGGACGTCAATCGCCTTATTGGTCGGAAGGTAAACATCGCCAATCTCCACTTATTTGGCCGATCCTATCAGTTGCTTCCACGCTACGATCGCCTCGATGTCCGTTTCGATGGAGTCCTTTGATTTGGTCATTTCCAATGCTTGAAGTTTGCTTTGCAAACTAATCGGCCTAGAGGAATTCTCGACGTAATTTTCGGTGTACTCTGGAAATTCATGGGTAAGTTCGCCAAGTTCATCATCATCTAGGTCGCGATACTTCTCTGACACTTCCATCAGCTTTCGAACTTCCCTCCGCGACAAATCATCGCGACCTGGATCAACCAACATAACTAGAAGTCGCTTCCCGTCCTTGCAAAAATGCCGTAGGAAAAAACTAGAATCCTGGTGTTCCCCCTTGATCAGATCATAAGCTTGGCTGTTCAGCGGCCCTCTCCGCATGGCGACATCGGTTCCGCCAACAATTGGCCTGCCAGTTTCCTTCAAGTACTCTCGGTCCGCTATGTAGAGAAGCTTTAGAAGCCTGTAGTACGCAACCTTTGGGTCGTTTTCGGAAGAAAAAAGCACTCCAAATGACTGAACTGCTTTAGCTAATTCAAATGGGAAATTGGTAATCTGGGGGCGATGGGTCGACATGGTTCAAACTCGGAGGAGAGGCTGCAATTTTTTTGGGCCAACAATCAAATGTAATCCCTATCGAGACACCTTTGGACACAGCAAGTTCAATTCTTCGTAAAAATCGAAAAACTCCCCCCCAACTGACGGAAAAACTGATCTGAGCCCGTTAGTCTCACAATCCAAGCCAAATCAAGCACCCCAGCCCAGTAAATCCTTCAACTCTGAGCCCATGTCTTTGGCCAAGGTTTTGATCTTCTCGTTCGACTCCCTTGTCGCCTTTTCGATTGCTTGCTGAGCTTTGAGTTGAAGTTTCGCGCCGTCTTGATCATCAAATGCCGCTTGCATTCGCTTGCTCAGATCCTCGGACGAAGAGTACTCGACGCCTCGGTTGACTTGCTTTTCTAAATACTGAGCGTAAGCGCGAACATCTCGCTTCAAGTCGATGCCACCGCTAGTATCTTTTGCCTTTGCGATCTCATCGGCCAAGCTGCCTTTGATCCGTTCTTGCTCGGCTCTCTTACTTTCAATTGCAGATGCTGTTTCTTGGATCGACCTACTTACTGCATTCCCTTTCGTCAGTAAGACATCTATCCAGCCAATCACGCCACGCTCTTTCGGTTTGATCTCGCCAGCTTTCACCTTTGCCGCGTCCGCAGCTGCGATCCTGTCGCCCAGTGGATTGGCTGCGTTGTATGCATCCCTGCCTGCGTTGCCACCTGCCCATGCTTTCTTCATCATGTCGGCGATCCCTTCGCCTGGGGTTGATGGTGACTTCAGTTCCAATTGTGCTTTTTTAATCGCATCAGAAAAGGACGTATTCTTCCTAGCAGCATGGCCGAACTCATCACGACCGTACTTTTCGTTGATGGCATCCTTTCTATCGCCGTGAGCTCTTTCCGCTTCACCTTTTCCGGCAATCTCGGCCTGATAGTCGATGCTGAATCCCATCGCGACATTCTCCTGAATCTTTTTTTTCTTTTCGGGATCGGACTCATTGATTAGCCTATTCTTGTGTTTTGCTGTTGCCATCCTTGTACGAGATCGTAGTTCGTTATCGTTTGCCACATGCTCTGAGTTCGCACCGACCTGACGTGCCATCTCAGCCGGATTCGCAATCTGATTGAGATTCCCTGCTGTCTGGATCGCGGCTTCAATTGAAATAGAGAGCGAAGCCATCGAGTTCAGAATCGAATCGATAACGGCTTTGATTGAAGATTCAGCAACTCCAAAAACTCCCATCAATCCGCCGGCGATTCCAGCCATTCCTCGCTGAAATCCGTCTTGGATTCGAAGGATGAATGGATTCAGCATCACAATGGCCTGATCAAACACTTTTCCGATCGAGTCAGAAAAAGTACTCCAGTCGCTAGTCGCCTTGAGCAACCCATTGGACATCGAGCCAGTAAACGACGCGAATCCAGCCGCAACGTCAGCAACGACCGTCCTGACATCGCCCATCGTCGCGAGAACATTCTTTGTTCCTTCAGCAAGTGTCTTGCCCCATGTCTCTGAAGGAGCTAGAGACCTGTTGATTTCAACGCCTAGTTCTTTAAAGAATCCGACAACCTCCGCCAATGCAGGCGCCAAGACGGTCCCCATTCGGGCGGATGTTTCAGTGAACACTGCATTGAAACCACCCAACTGCTGACGCAAGTCGCCTGATGCTCGCGCAGCCGATCCGGTTGCATCTTTGCTTGAGGCCATGATGATGTTGAGTCGAGCGGTTGCTTTTTCTAGTTCGGTCGCAGCGGCATAACCGCCTTTGATTTTCATGTTGAGCAACTCTTGCTTCAAGCTTGCTTCGGAAAGCGAGATACCAAAGATCCGAACAGCCTCGTGGTTTCCGACCATGGCCGACTGTAATCTTTGCGCCGCGTCGCCTGTTGTCATCCCAGGTTCGCTTGCCGACAAATCAGTTGCTAGCGTTGTCATCGTCTTTGACTTTTCGAACGACTGTCGCCGACTGAATCCCATCGGAACGAGCGTATCCTGAAAGCGAGCCATCATCGCTTTCGTGTCGGTCGTGCTTCCGTTAATAGATGCCGAAAACTCTTTGCTGAACTCAGCCGCTTTGCCTCTCAAATTTCCGAACACAATGTCGAACTTGCGGTTCACTGCGGTGAACTCCATTGAGTCCGTGAGGGACTTGCCAATCATCTCGCCGGGAAGTGCCATTGCTGACCCGATCGCACCCGTTAGTCCCTGCCCAACGCCTTGAAGAATTCCTTGGCCGATGGAGCTCCCTCCACTCCTTCCGCTATTTCCTCCGCTGAACCCACTCAGAAGGTTAGAGATACCCTTGCCTAGATTTCCTTGCATTTTGACCATGTCGGTCGACATGCGAGACATCGACTTAGAAAAGTCGGCGCTTATGCCCGTCGACATTTTACTGAAGTCGCGAGCCACAGCCGATGTCGTCTTGGAAGACTCCCTTGCTATTCCACCAATTGCCTTCGACGACTCTTTGGCCATGTCGCCGAAGGTCTTTGCCCCCTCAACACTAACTTTTCGGACTGATTTTGCAATGTCGGCAGACATCTTGCCGAGATCTTTCACAACTTTGTCCAACCCAAGATCAAATGAGACGTTGAACTTGCTTGTCATCTAAACAGCCCTCGAAGATTCGTTTCGAGCAGATAGAGGTTAGAGAGCTCCCATCGCAGGCCCTCGATCAAGTCGTAGTCACTCACGGTATGAGACGATTCCCAAGTGCTGAACGCCTCCAGTGCGACGTTGCCGTCCTGCCAAATCCGGTCGTAGTCGAACGTCTCACGATTCTCGGACTGTTTGATCAATTTTTCAAGTAGGTCCCTCATTGCAACGACACGAGCGAATGCAGCGTCGAAGAAACTCGCGAAGCCATCGCATTTGATTTCGGACTTTGCAGCGACAGATCGAACGGCCTCTAAGGAGCCCGAGCTGCTTTTAAAGAACTCCAGGTAGACGATAGATGCATCGAGCGAAGACACGCTAAAGCGCCAGTAAGCGAGTGCATGCAAATGAAAAGACCAAAGACTATCCCGCGAACAGTCGGGATCCGGTAGCCGCGTGCCGTGTGATGCGGCGAATGCGGCGCGAGATGCGGCAACAGCGTTGACGATGGCGGTCTCAATCGCATAACCTCCCGCAATTGGATGCCGTCGGGACAAGGGCAAACTACTGGCTTCATCCGATTCACGAACGCTCGCGATTGCACTGATCTCCGCCATTTGACTTTCAAAGCTGGCTTGCGGTTGGGGCGTTTTGCGTCTTCGCGTCTTGAATCTCTTCGTTTTGGTTCTCATTGGCTTTCAATCCATTTCGTTGCTAGTTGGTTTGTTATCTCTACTTTTTCCGAATTGACGCATCGGAAACGCCTGCCATCTGTTGCCGTAAAGTACGGAACCGACTTACCGCTTTGCTTTCCAATCGACAGAAGCTCTCCGCGTGCTTGGGCTTCTCTTGCAGGACTCCACTTCGCCTGAATCTTCTCTTTTTCTGCGTTGATAATCTTGTCCATAGCTGCAACCTCAGAGTCGGTCAGCAAACTGATTGGCAGGTCTTGGACTTCGCGATACGGGTCCCAGGGCGAGTTTTTGTACTTCGAGGGCGGCATGTTCCATCAATTAGCTTGAGTTCTAAGCTGTGGCCCAATCCATGGGCAAGGTTTACGAAGCTCGACACAGAAATCGATCTTTTTCTCGAAACGAATCGCGAGATGATGGATTGCTCAACTCCAGACAGTTTCGCGATCGAATAACACGACCGTCCACTTCCCGAAATCAGGCGGATAAGTTCTGCCTCAATTTTGGTTCGAGCTTTTTTCAAACTGTTTTCTGCCATCCGCTTTTCCCTTTTTTGCTTGGTATGAATGTGCCACTTGCCAAGCACTTTACGCGAGACTCGGGATAAATCAAAACGGGTAGATCGTGTGCAAAAAGCTATGTTTTTTACACGTTATTCGGAAGGGAAACGCTTCATTCGAGCGTTTGCTTTGCAGCAGAAAGCATTGCCAAAAGACAGGGCCTAGCTCAAAGGCTCAAAGATGTGCCTTTCTGGCTTAGGATTCGCTCAAGCCTCGATGGCCCAATCGACGCACATGAGCTCTGCTTGCTGCAAAACCGTTTTGACCGCTTCTTCCTGAAGGTCGGGCGGGTAGCCGTAGCGGTTTAAAATGCGTTTCACGAGCACTTTGATCTTGGCGCGAGCGCTTTCACGCAGCGTCCAATCGATGGTCACGCTTTTTCGGACACTGCTTATCAACTCTGCGGCAATGACTTTGAGCTTATCGTCGCCCATCGCAACGATTGCAGATTCGTTCGTCGCCAAAGCATCATAGAAGGCGATTTCGTCGTCGGTAAGTCCGAGCTGTTCACTTCGCTTTCGAGCTTCCGCCATTTCGTTTGCAAGCTTGATCAATTCTTCGACAATCTCTTGCGTTGCAATCGCCCGGTTGTGGTAAGCGTTAAGAGTCTTTCGCAACTTGTCGCTGAACAACTGAGACTGAACTAAGTTTCGTCGCGTCCGACCCTTGATTTCATCCTTCAGTAACTTAGCAAGCAGTTCTGCCGCAACGTTCTTATGCTTTAGTCCGCGAACTTCGGCCAAGAACTCCGCCGAAAGGATGCCAATGTCCGGTCTCGCAAGTCCTGCCGCCGTGAAGACGTCGATAACCTGTCCTTCGGTCGTAATCGCACTCGAAACGAGTTGGCGGACAGCCGCGTCGATCTGTTCGGGCGTCTTGCGAGTATTCGTTGTTTGCTTGTTAAGTGCCGCCTGAATTGCTTGAAAGAACGAGACGTCGTCGCGTATTGCCGTCGCTTCGTCGCTTGCAGCACTAAGAGCAAAGGCTTGAGACAACTCCGATACGATTTTGACGAATCGCTTCTTGCCGTCGTCTTGTTCTAAAATGTGCTCTTGGCCGGCAGGTATCAATGCCAATCGCTCTGCTGGCTTTCCATTTACCCATTTCGACCAATTGAACCCGTGCATCATGTCCTTGGCAACGCCGAATTTCTCCTTCAAGACGGCGATAGCTTGGACTGCGTCGAACGTTGGGTTGCCTTTGCCGCCGCTCTCTGTGTAAGTTGCGAGAGCCTGCTTGAGCTGATCCGCTAGCCCTAGATAGTCTACGATCAATCCGCCTGGCTTGTCTTTGAAGACTCGGTTCACGCGAGCAATCGCTTGCATCAATCCGTGTCCCTGCATTGGTTTGTCTGCGTACATAGTATGTAGGCAAGGAGCGTCGAATCCGGTAAGCCACATGTCTCGAACGATCACGATGCGAAATGGGTCTTTGCTGTCTTTAAATCGATTCGCCAGTGTTCGACGTTTGTCTTTGTTTCGAATGTGCGGTTGCCAAGCTGGTCCATCTTCGGCACTGCCGGTCATAATGACTTTGGCGATGCATTGCTTACCCGATTCTTTTTCGGAATCGTCGTTTTCGTCACTTGCCCACTCAGGACGCAGCTTGATGATCGCATCATAAAGCTCGACGCAAATCCGACGACTCATGCAGACGATCATTGCCTTGCCTTCCATCGCTTCGATGCGTTTTGAAAAGTGATTGACAAGATCACTTGCGATGAGAGCGATTCGTTTGGGATGGCCGACCAACGCTTCGAGCGCTGCCCATTTTGATTTGATCTTTTCCTTTTTTGATAGTTCCTCACCTTCAGTTATCTCATCAAAATCTTGATCAATCTTTGGCAATTCGGCGGCATTTAGTCCGAGCTTTGCTATTCGGCTTTCGTAGTAAATCGGAACAGTGGCCCGATCCGCGACAGCTCGCTGAATGTCGTAGATACTGATGTAGTCTCCAAAAACCGATCGAGTGTTGGCATCTCTCATTTCGATCGGAGTGCCAGTAAATCCGATGAAGGACGCATTCGGTAGTGCGGTTCGTAGGTTACTAGCAAACCCATACGAAATCTCGCCGGTCTTCTCATTCACCTTACCCGCAAAACCGTACTGGCTACGATGTGCTTCGTCAGCGATCACGACGATGTTCTGTCGGTTGCTTAGTTCAGGCATCTTTTCGCCCGATTCGGGCATGAACTTGTGAACCGTCGTGAATACTACGCCGCCGCTCGCACGATTGAGCAGTTGTCGCAAGTGTTCGCGTCCCTCTGCCTGTTGTGGAGTTTGACCAAGCATGTCATGGCATCGTTGGAATTGTCCAAACAACTGCTCATCGAGGTCATTGCGATCTGTAAGCACGACCAGTGTCGGGTTCTGCATCGGCTTGAAGCGAACGATTCGGGCCGCATAGAAGAGCATTGAGAAACTTTTGCCGCTTCCCTGAGTATGCCACACGACACCAGCTCGGCGATCACCGGGTTTTCCGCCATGCATTGGACCTGCCCAGTACGTTCCCTGAGGTTCTCCAATGCCAACAGGCTTCAACATACCGCTAGCTCGAACTGTCTCGTCGAGAGCCGCGTTGACAGCATGGAACTGATGGTAGCCGGCGATGATTTTGTGTATTGAGCCACTATCGGGATCGACATCGAACAGAATGAAGTGTTGAAGCAAATCGAGGAACCGCCGGCGATCGAAAACACCTCGAACCATGACCTCAAGTTCGAGCGATGCTCTTGGAGCATCGCTTTCACCCTCGATCGTTCGCCAGACTTTAAACCATTCTTGATTCGCAGTGAGTGAGCCGATTCGAGCCTCAAGTCCGTCGCTTACGACGATCGCGGCATTGTACTGCATCAACGAAGGGATTTCTGCCTTGTAAGTCTGCACCTGCGAGTATGCCGTCCAAATAGTAGCTCCCTCATCGATCGCGTTCTTGAGTTCGATGAGTCCGACGGGCAAACCATTGACATAGACCAAGATGTCTGGACGTCGATTGTTATGCCCCTCGATCACGGTGAACTGATTTACTACGAACCAATCGTTGGCCGAAACATCGTCAAAATCAAACAACCATACCTTGTCACCTTTTATCGATCCGTCTGGACGTTGGTATTCGACGTCGACACCATTGCGCAACAGATTGTGAAACGCACGGTTGGTTTGAATCAGCGATGGAGTCCCAATGCGAAGTACTTTGCGCAGAGCTTCTTCTTGTGCCTCGGCTGGTATCGCTGGATTCAGTCGCTCGATCGCATGGCGTAGTCTGCCAACAAGAACGACATCGCTAAACGACTCACGCTCGGATGCTTGTTCTCCGGGCGCTAAATGCGGGCCATGGCCGACAGAATAGCCCAACTCTTCGAACCAACTTAAGGCAGCGTCTTCGACATGGGATTCGTTAAGGGGCATGGATTCGTGAGGTGATTGATTTCGCTACTCAAATTCAGTGATAGAACTAGAATAACTCAAGTTCCCTAGTCTTGCTTGACGGATGCAGGCAAAACCGCATCTGCAAGTTGCGAGTAGTTACATTTCTTTGCTCCCAAGCTGTCAAGCCTCGACAAAGAAATCCGCTTTTGCGTTGGTAGTTTCGCATCAAGCTGAGTTGTTTCGAGCGTGAAAAATGTCCAATGGTTTAGATTAAGCGGATTGACATCCCAAGATTCCGGACTGCCCAACAAGCAAAAAATGTACAAATCTGAGCGACGTTGTTTCGTCTCGGAATAGCGTTTCGTCTGCTTGTTCCAACTAGATGTTGGACTAATATCAAACGAGATTGTGGAGAATTTATTCTGTTCCCATGCCTGCACGTAAGCAGCAGACTTCACTTCGATTCGCACGCCTTCATTGCTTAGTAAATCAAACGGCTCCCATTCCACTCGGTGTTTATGATGGACGCCAAGTGAGCAAGCAACAAGGAACTCCGCAAACACACCTCGAAGCGTATTATCCAAAATGTTTGAAGCAGACCATTGCCAGAACTCAATCAGCGTTGTAACAGAACCGCCGCATGGCCCTATGATTGGTTCATTGCCGTGCTTTCGAATAGGAGTTATCGGTTCTGACATTCTCGGTGACTCGATTGACATTTCGATCGCTTCGTTAAGATTAAGTAGGGATAAACATCAGAGTAAAAGCCTGTTAGTTCCCCGGATTCCGAAGCTGGTATACGATCCAATCGAGGACTTGTATTAGGGCCTCCCGATCCTGTGCCGTTTCTAACTTATCCATATCGACATAGGGCAAGCCGGTCATTCCACCACGAATTACAAACCCTGGAATTTGAGACAACATAGTTTCAAGCTGCTTTTGTGTCTCTATCGCATCGAATGGAGGATAGTACCTTGCGAGTTCCTTCATTCGCAAGACAAGTCTACCTGGTTGTTTGCAATTGATAGGATACACTCGCTTCTTGTCGACAACGCAAGCTGGGCTGAATACGGTATCTTCGTTAGCGCGACTGAAACTCAATCCGTGCGAGTTCTGTTCTGCCCAGGCAAGGACACTCTGTATCGTCGCAAGTCGATTGGGAGAGTCCTGCTGAGCAATAGACTGTAAATAGTCTTCCTTGGAGATCTGTACGCTGGTCGAGATGGAGGTACTACTTCGCTTGGATTTTAGTGCCGCTGTTTCCCCGTAAAGCGTT
The DNA here is from genome assembly GCA_947463915.1 of Planctomycetaceae bacterium. Lineage (GTDB taxonomy): Bacteria > Planctomycetota > Planctomycetia > Pirellulales > Pirellulaceae > JBKCUI01. The sequence continues at coordinate 34,346 of CANHVO010000007.1, read as the reverse complement.
GGGACCAACGTCTGAATTGTCTTGTTTTCGTTAGTGAAGTATTGCAATTCAACGGCAAGAACTTCTGCTACTTCCATTTGACGATTGAGGAAACAGACGATCGTCTTCAATTCCTCCGAAATCTTGTCGGCAAGAAAGATCATACGAATCTTTTGGGCTTCCAGGTTGGTCTTTACGGATTCCCAAAACTCCTCTGGCGATTTGTTGGGACCGATAAGATTGGCCAGGACATCTACGGAGTCGGTACGCGAATCTTCACATTGTTGTTCAAAGGCTAATCGAATTGTATCGACCTTCCAATTGAGAACTGCATTGGCTGCGTAGTCGAGCATTTGCGCAACCACTTCGCGGCGAGCGCGTGGATCCCCAACTGTTTTGACTTCGACCAAAGTTGGAATTCCATCTTGGTCCAGGAACAAATGGTCCAGGCTCCATCGATTGCCACCTTCTTCCTCATCAGGGATTCCCATTTCACGCTTTACCAAGATCCATCTTCGGGGCTTTGCAGGGTTGATCAACTCGCCTGGAAGTAGTTCCGGGTGGTTTGCAATCAACTCTTGGAACTTGCTTTCGTAATCAAACTCCGACTGCTTCACCTCGGTCAATTTAGAATCTCCGTTCAAAACAAAAATAGATGCGGGCATTAAGGTTTCCTTTAAAGAGTGCTTTCAATCGTCTGTTCAGCCGTTGCATTCCTAATCGATGCTAGACTCACGAATAACGAGGCCGGACGCTACACGGGTTTAGTCTTTTCAATATGGAAAAAACCCAAAATCGTTGCTCCCAAGTTTTCGTCCAAGCAGTTATCGAAGCGTCCTATCGATGGGTCAGCACCCAGTTCGATTAGCAGAGATCTGGGAACATCGGTGACTTTGGGGACAACTAGCTTGACACGTACTTGGAATGGGAACTTACCGCCCCATATCTTTGGCACAATATTCCTGGCCCCATTGGAAGTCGCTTGCCACAACCCGAGCAGTCCGCCGATCTCGTAGTGGTGAAGCAAACAAAAATCGCCTTCGTTGATCTCAAGGGGCCAGGGCTTATTCGAACCGAATAGACTCTTTCCCATGCAATCTAAATAGGTATCGCTGTTACATTCGAAGACGTAGGCTTTGAAGTTCATGCTTCTTCCACTTCGGACTCATACGAGACTGGTAGCTGTGAAATCCTAGGCCGAAACACCTTATTGAATTTCTCCAGCGTGTCCGCTAACCATTGATGTTGTTGAGCCCAACACTCGCTTTCCTTGATGCTTGAATTGTTTCGAACGATGAGGATTCGAGATGTGTCCTTTTCTGGCAGTTCACGCCAATCCAATCCAATTCCAATTTCCGTTTCTATCTCAACCTGCTGTTCTTTAAGCCGATGAAAGTGTTGCTTTGCAAGTGGCCCGTTCATGTAAACCTCCACCGCAATACGATTTTGATTGGTGTTTACCGTCGCAGACATGTTGAAGTTTGCTCGCCCTATCGAAACCGTTAGCCAGTGCTGAGGGTTAGCTTTGTGTACTTTTAAGTTACTACTACGGGCAGCAAGAACTTCGCGAAAGGCAATCCAATAATCGCGTTGGAGTAATTTCGTTGGCGAGATGTTTTCAAGGCTTGTATTCTTCGCTCCCCCGCTACCACCTTTGATCCAATCGTTGGGCTTGCTCACCACGTTGAACTTTGGTGCTATTGGCGATTCGCCGATTCGCCATAACTGGATCTCAAGACCGAAGAAGCTAACGCTTTCACCCGTATTTTCGTTTAGCCAGTCCATTGCCGCCCGATGCTCATCTGTAAAGCGCTCGGCGATCCAAACAATGGTGACTGCATCTAGTCCAGCCGCGTAGGTTAAGAGCTGGCCTAAGTGCGAATGATCGGTTTTTTCGAGTTGGTTCTCAATGAGTACAAGCGAACCATCGGAAACATCCTTGCAAACAATGTCGGCTCGATATGGACCAACGCCCATTTCTTGAGCCTCAACCTCCATATCGAGTCCAAGCGTGTCGGCCAGTAGTTCAATGTTTGTTTCTTGTGCAAGCCAGGGCGTAAAGTCACTCGATTCGCTTGCCCAAACATCGCGAAGCTCAACTTTCTCAAGTCTGCCCAACTCATTTGCAATTGTCATGAATTAACCCTTGGTAAGTGGTGTGCAGCCGTATAGGCTGGCCCATTTGGGCTTCGTATTGGATGATAGATTTTGTTTAGAGTAATGACTGTAACGCAATGACGTTTGTTCCGGGTCTGCTTTGAGCGGGCGAAGTCGTCACGATGCACCCTTGATAGCTGCGTTCAAGCTCAACTCCCCGCTCAGAAGTTTCGGTAACAGCGTGTCGCGGATAGTGGCGAGGGTGCCGGATTGCTTGATGCTCGAAATCCAATTTTCGAAAAGTGGTCCAACCGCAAGATTAAATCGTGCGAGAACTTCAGTCGAAGGCAAAACCACAGAAGTTTCTTCGATAATTCCTTTACTGATGTTTTGTTGCGCAGATCCGACAGCTTTTTTCTCCATCTCAGCGGTGGCACTACGCATCATGAAGTAATTGAAGTACTCGAATTGGGGTTTTGGTATTAGTGAACAGACTGCTTGATTTGTTGTTGCTCTCGAACCAAGGAACGAAACTTGACCAGCTGTCGCGCCGTACAACGCAACCACGGTTGAATTTGCCGGAACCCACTTTGCTGACGAATCTTTAAGCCCCAACCCTGAGATAAAATTCTCTGTTGCTGTGATCATCGGCTGTCGTACTTCACCGGATGTAAGCCAGGGGATCGTCGCGTCATTCCAGTATTCTGGCTCGTCCCGTCGGGGTGTACCACCACTATGGATTCGCTCGCAACAATCAGTAATCCTTGAAAGCCGCCATCCCATTGGAATGTGACCTTGCAATGTTTCTTGGAAAGCGTCGGGGAATAGAGCGGCGGTGGCAGGGTCGAGGGCGGCGGGAGTACGGCCGTCGAGTTTGGCGCGGACAGGTTCGAAATCCACGAACCAGCTCTGGAACAGCGCTCTCGCCATCGCCTCCAGAGTCGCGTTCATCCGTCGGTTCAACTCGATCTTGTCGTCCAGCGCCCCAAGCACCGCTGCGATGGCTTTTTGCTCGGCGAGGGGCGGCGCGATCACCGGCAGGCGATTCAAATTGCCCTGCGTGAGCTTGGGCATCGTTGAGCCAGTGAGGTAGCCGCTGATTTCTGTCTGAGAAAGCACATAGCTTAGAAAGCGAGTGTCTGCTCGATGATTTCCACGAACGATGTGCGCGTGGTTGTTTACCCAAAACTTTCCCGTCGCCATGAATGCAATCGGCGTTTGGCGAGTGCGCAGGTTTTCGCCGTCTTCGCCAATGAGCAGATACTCGCCGTCGAAGAGGTAGCCATCGACTTGGTCCACGATTCCAGAGGCACCGTAATACGGATATGGTCCCGGCTTGCGCTCGTTCTCCTTCACTGGAACCCGACGCCCGTCTAGATTCTCGGTAAGTTCGCCGAGAGGAACGAGCGGCCAGTTTTCACCCGCCATAACCCAGCCCCCTCAGATTTGCTTTGATAACCTGCTCTAGCTTCGCAGACTCGGCGAACTGGGAATGCAGTTCGGCGACGAGGCGTGGCATCTTTTCCTCGAAAGGGTCGCCGTCGTCTTCGACTTCCTCGGCCCCGACGTATCGACCTGGAGTGAGGACGTAGCCGTGCGAAGCAATTTCTTCCGTTGAGGCAGATTTGCAGAAGCCGGCGATGTCTTCGTACTTACCAGCCCCTTTACCTCCACGCCATGCATGATAAGTCGTTGTGATTTTCTCAAGATCAACGTCTGTTAACTCGCGATGGACGCGATCAATGAGGGTGCCGAGTTTACGTGCATCGATAAAAAGGGTTTGCTTGCGACGTTCACGGAATCCGCGTTTGGAATCAGCTTTTTTGCTCTTCGTTAGGAACCAAAGACATACCGGTATCTGCGTGCTGTAAAACAGCTGGCCAGGCATTGCAACCATGCAGTCCACTAGATCGGCTTCGATGAGCGATTTGCGAATTTCTCCTTCGCCCGATTGGTTGGAACTCATGCTACCGTTCGCAAGAACAAAACCCGCTAACCCAGTTGGCGACAAGTGATGAACGAAATGCTGGACCCAAGCGAAATTCGCATTGCCTTTTGGCGGGACACCAAATTGCCAACGCACATCGTCATCTTTGCGGAACCAGTCGCTGTCGTTGAAGGGTGGATTAGCCAGAACGTAGTCCGCTCGAAGGTCTGGATGCAGATCGCGGCGGAAGGTGTCCGCGTGCTCTTGGCCGAAGTCCGCTTCGATGCCACGAAGTGCGAGATTCATTACTGCGAGCCGGCGGGTAGTCGCGTTGCTCTCTTGGCCGTAGATACTGATGTCGCCAAGCTTGCCGCCGTGGGACTCGACGAATTTCTCTGACTGAACAAACATCCCACCCGAGCCACAGCATGGATCATAAATGCGACCTTTGTATGGGCCAAGCATTTCAACAAGACAACGTACAACACAAGAAGGGGTGTAGAACTGACCACCGTTTTTGCCCTCAGCGCTAGCGAAGCGAGTCAGGAAATACTCGTAGACCCGACCTAGCAGATCGACGGAGCGATGTGTCTTTTCTCCTTCGCTTGCGGCAGTAAGTTCAATGGTAGCGATGACGTCGATGAGCTCGCCAAGTCGCTGCTTGTCGAGTCCTGGACGGGCGTAGTCCTTAGGAAGGACTCCTTTAAGACGCGGGTTGTCTCGCTCAATGGCGACCATGGAGTCATCGACGATCTTGCCGATGGTCGGTTGCTTGGCATTTGACTGGAGATGAGACCAGCGCCCCTCTTTGGGAACCCAGAAGACATTCTCGGCTTTGTATTCGTCTGGGTCTTCTGGATTCGCGCCAGCGTAGTCACCTTTGCCCGCTTCCAGTTTTGTTCGATGTTCTTCAAACGTGTCGGAGATGTACTTCAGGAAGATCAAGCCAAGGACGACATGCTTGTATTCCGCCGCGTCCATGTTGTTTCGAAGCTTGTCGGCGGTAAGCCAAAGCTTGGCCTCGAATCCAAGGTTGGCGGAGCTACTTTTGGCGGAGTCGGATTTCTTTTTTGCCATCAGGCGTTTCAGTTGAGGTGGATCAGAGGTATCTGCAAGGCGTTCCTTTTACTTGCACTCGCGGTTGCACAGTTAGTTACAGACAAACATGCGATCGCCAACATAGGATAGAGGAATAGCTTAGAAACTCAACAGGAATAGAGATTTAGCCTGCCTGATCACTCGTTTTGGCTTATTTTCCGCGACTTAGTTAGCGCCGTCGCCCAATGTGCCAGATAAAGAAGTTGGCCCAAGTGGACATCATATGCGACTGTCGTGAGGTTAGAACGGGGCCAAACCAACCATCGCGAAAGGCAGTAAACTGCCGCGCCCTTGCATCAACGAAAGTCGCTAAGGGAGTGAGTCGCCGAACGATAGGGTTTTTTCAGGGGGCCAAACGATGAGCAATGAACCAGCGATGACGATAGAGCAAGTAGCTCTTCGGCTAAATGTTTCCCGATTTGCGGTATGGTCGCTGATCGTGCAGCGGCGACTGAAGGCATTCACGATTTCAAACTCAAAGACTCGCAAGCATTACAGAGTCTTGGTTGAATGGCTCGAAGAATACATTCAGTCTGCGACGCTGCCTGACGCGAAGAAGCTCGATCCTGTCGCGAAGCCGCAAGGGTTGTCAAGAAAGAAAAAAATTTGCAAGAAGCTACCCAAGCCGAAACCCTTGCGTTCTAAAATCGGATCGGTGAGCGATTGAGTTGTGGCGTGTGTTTGAAAAACACTTCGTTATTCATTCCGTTATCGGTTCCAAAAGAGCTTTCATTTCCATTTCCGAAAGCCTGTACTTTTCCCCAATCTCTTCGTTCTTTGCTCGACACTTCGTCGCCAAGAACTCTAAGTCGGTTTGCGAGTCGGGGTCCAATTCCAAAAGCCAATTGTCTCGAAACTTTCTCATTTTTTTGCGATGATCGTCATAGATCGCGAAGTACATAAGTGTTCCGTAGGTTACTTCTTTGCCTCGATCAAAGCTCTGCCAAAACTCTTCGCATTCACCTAGCTCGAATTTTGGAGATTGTTTTGAAAATCGGATCCATTCGGCGAGCAAACTCGGATGGACGTAGTGTAGAGCGCGGCCAACGTCCAGCCAGTCTTCACGCTCGCATGCCCGATCCGGGTTGATCTTTCTAAGATACATTTTGCATTCGGCAATCACCTCCTTCATGACGACATCATTGGCATCCAATACAACTTCAACGCATCGCGGCGTTGAAGGTATTGCAAACCCTCGACTTTGCGTCCTCTCCTTCTTTTGTCTCGCCGGACAAGTCAAAGACAATTCTTTGAGAAGATGATTTGGCACTATCTCAATGCGATCAACAGGCTGGAAAAATGACCGGCGATGTGGTCGCATTGACGTGTTCTCGCCTTTTCTAGCCCAAGTCCCAATCACTTTACAAATCCTCGCGGCGTTATGGACCGACATGTCGATGTCCATGGCATCGCTAATCGCGTTATCTGCCTCATTGAAATGCTCTTTTATGGCTTTCTTGTGGTCCAGTGCTTTAGGTGTGTATTTAGCAGAAAACGCAGCAAGGCAGTTATGGTAGAGATCGGCGGATTCGTCGTTATTGGCTTCGTCGATTCTCCATAATAAGTAGGCACCATTGCCACTGCCGGCTATCAGTGGTACTGGCCATCCCTTCGCTATCATGTCGTTCCTGATTTGCTCTGCGAGTGCGATCGAGGCTTCCATTTGGTAATCGGTTGAATTGGATTTTGGCTTCGTTTGCCGAACGGGATCAATGTCGACAAAGAGCCATCGACGATAAAGGACGTCAGGGTCCTTCATGCAGTTTTTTGCAACCTTGATTTCGCTGGTGGCCTTGAACTTTGTGTTTCCTGTCGATCTCGCACTATCGACGACAGGGTTAAGGCTGACGTAGATGGCAGGCGGGCTGTATTTCCTTTCGAACTCCAAGACTGCCCTAGTGGCTTTCTCCACATCGTCGAAAAAACCTGCATAGGTACTGCCTTGAACATTCGGGATTCGAATCTCGAACGTCGAACTTTCGCTATGGAGAAGGCGCAAAAACGTTGCAACATCGACACAAGTGGAAGAAACTAAAGTGCTCATAGCTATTTTTGATTTTTGGCGTTGATTGTTAGGTGTAAGTGAACGTTTGTAATCGGAGTTAATACGCCGGGGGTTGGGGGTTGCCGAGGGTAAATCAATCCTGAGCTGAAATGGAAAAAGAATTGATTTCAGATGTGATCGAAAACAACCCCGGCAACCTCAGCAACCCCGGCATCATGCCAACTCTACAGAGTACCGGCTGATCGATTTGCGATCTTTTTGAGCGACGATCATTTTGCCATCGACGACTCTTCGATTGAGTTTCTTGAGTGTGAGGCCGACTTTTACCGGCGACTTCAGTTGATCATCAACAAGTAGCACTGCCTGTCGTATCTCACCGAGCCAACCAACTGCATCATCTATTATCTCAGAGGCCGTCACTGGCTTACCTCTCCTTTGCGTCGATTCCTCAATGCCCAGGATAAACGCTCTCGCGAGTTCAAGGGAATCGTCTGTTGCGTCAAGCGTTGCCCTCGTTTCGATTGGCGAGCCCAACCCTAACCATGCTATCGCTGATGGGATAAGTGCAGTCCATGCCTCGAACGAACCCCACCGTAGCCCCTGATCGATGCGTCCAGCGATAACGAACGCTCTGGCGATGGTAAGTGCATCACGGACTAGGCTCGCACGATTTTCGAGTACCCATGGAAGTAACGGGTCGATCTTAAAACCCTTACGTTCCTCTGGTTTTTCGAGTCTTGAATCGATGCGAATGGGAAGTACCCGTCGACGTGTATCACCAGCAAATCGTACGTTATTGCCTGTACAGCTCCAGACAGTGCGTATAGGCAATTCGCCAGTCGTAGCGGAGATTCCTAAAACTCGATCGGTCCAAACCATAGAGGTGAGAACCATATCTAGGTTTGCACCGCCAAGCGATCCATCAACATTGTCGAGCATGACGCTTGGGATTGCCTCGATTGCTATCGCCGTGATCGATTTGCCAAGTTCGCCATCGTTCAGGTAAGGCTTTCTTGCTGAGACCTTACCGGTTGCAATCAAGGACGCTATGTCAATGAGCATGCTTTTACCTGAACCTGCAACGTTTGCGGACACAGCGAACATGGGACATGGCCCATGAATCGCTGGACGACATAAGTACGTCAGCACTAAGCAAAGCCAACCTAGCCGATCCGAGATCGTTTCGAACGGGAAATCCGCAACAACCGTAAGCAATCGGTTCGCCGATTCAATTGCATCTTCGCGAGTTGGATGATTGCCAATCTCTTGAAAAGTAATTGTCGGAGAAAAAAGGAGCCCTGTTGACTCGTCATAGCCGATCTGCTGCAAAATGGACCCATCGTTCCGCATTCTTGGGCAATCGGTAATGCCCGTAAGAGGCCTGATGTAATCCCAAGAACCTCGATGGTAGATGGAATCCACGAGCCACGCTTCCGGCTTGGCAATGTAGGTGCCGCCTTTCTGCTTTTGCTTTTTGAGTTGACAACATTGCGTGACTCTCTCGCGTATCAATGGCTTTGGGAACGGGCGAATACGCTCGCCTGAAACTTCCATTCCAGCGACTCGTGATTCGTCTTGCGCAACGACGTGAACTAGTTGTCCACCTCGTGAATAGATCGCGTCACGACCTCTCAGCTTTGCTAGACTGCCAATTACCTGCTCTGCGGTATCAGACTCATCGTCTCCTATCATGACTACTGTTTTGTTGTTGGTTTTGAAGTTTGAAGGTATACTAACTTTGGTCACGTAAGACCCCTTGCGTGCTTATTCTTTTTTGATCGTGAGTGAGGTTCTGCTGCCTGTCGCACGATTCATCAAAGCGTTGCCTCTGAGTTTCCAATACTCCGTGGCGTTCCGACATGTCGCAAACATGTCGGTTATAGATTTTCTCTGATACACCCCGCCCAAACGCATCAGGGCGGGGTGTTTGCATGCCGTGTATGTACTAGCACACGTGCATTGCGACCACTTCGTGTCGGTCGCATTGCCTTTGTTTCGATCACGATTGCGGGGAATCGCTTTCGTAAGCGAGCAATGGACGGGCATACGCTTTGAATTAATGTCCCAAGTGCTTCTGCGATTTCATCGCGTGTCGCGCCTAGCTCCGTGCGATTATGCAAAAAACGTGCGATCTTAATGTCGAGCTGACCTCCGTTGTCGTTCGACATCGCTAGACACCTTCGCTTCGGAGAAACGCTTCAGACTTGGCATGCCTTTTGGCGACTTCGGACGGCTTAGTCACAATCGTGCGCGTCATTGATTGCCGCTTGGCCGTAACGTCAGCGATCCACTGCTGAACGTCGGAAACGCAAGTCATTTTGCGACCGCCCAAGAATACTGTCGGTAACACTATCCCTGAAGTACCTTTGCCGGTTGTGTAGCGATGCAATTGCATCGGGCTTGGACGAACGCCAGTAACCATCTCGATTACTTTGGCGACTGGATACAATCTCCCAGGTTCTGAAAAACTCGACGGACTTGAAAAAGTCGAACAGGAAATACTACTCATAAAAATCTCTGCCAAAAAAAACGAAATCCCATACGAGTCACCGACTCCCAACGGGATCCTGCCGCGCCCCATCCGCCGGATCGTGCGGATGTGATTGGTTGGTACCATGCGACCAGTGTTATTTGGCAGCGCGCTGGAACGCGCGGTCCAGTTCGATGGCTATTCGAACTGGACGCAAACGGAACTGGGTGCAGTTCCGCTAAAACTGTGTAACATCTTTTACGAAGATCTCAAAACATTTTCTTTTTGTAACACCCTTAAGCATTCCCTTAAGCATTGGCGCACAGTAGTTTTAAGAAATTCAAAAAAATCCTTACGCGTTGGTCTTAATCATCCGTCAGATTTCGAAATTGCGATCGCCTTGTCTCGATCTGCTTCGGCATAGACTTGAGTGACTCCAAGCTCGCTGTGACCAAGAATCACGCTCGCGGCTTCGAGTCCATGCGCCTTTCGAATTCGCGTTGCAGCCGAATGCCTCAATTGATTTGGGCTCCACTTGTGCTGACGATGCCATTCTTTAATTTGCTTTTCTGACAGCCCGCTCGGTGCTGGAAACGCAAGTCGGCAACCATAGAGAATCGCTCTACCGTAGCTTGTTGTGACGTAGCAATCGGAAACATTCTTGAGTCGAGTGTGTCGCTTCCGAGCTTTCTTTGCTATTCGGGTCTGTTTTGTGTAGCCAACTCGGTTTCCTTGGTTTTTTGGAGTCAGTCTCGCATTCGCTCGCTTCTCGATTCGCTGATCCATGGCCTCAATGGGTGAGAAGCAATACGAGTCGGCAGGCCGGTTCAGATACTTCTTGATAATCAATTGAGCTTGCGGACCGATGTAGAGGATTCGCTTCTTGCCGCGCCAGGCGGTCTTGTGCTTGTCCAAGTTTGCCTCCCATACCTCGCCAGTTTGGTCGATCATTTCCGGCCTAAGTCCACATACCTCGCCTGGCCGGCAGCCAACAAGAAGTTGAAATCGAACCATGTCAGCAACAACCGGCGGCAGATGCAAAAGTGTTTGGTCGACGACATGGTTCTCGATGGGTTTTATTGGGGCCGGTTCAGGTGCTTTGCATTTTCCAAGCTTGAGCGACTCGACTGCCTGCAAAGAATGCCAAACTTCAGCCCTGACAAGCGATTCAGCCACGGCCCACTTGAAGATACGCACGATCGCCCGGATTCTTCGATTGACTACGGGGCGTGTTAACCGGCGATTTGGCTGGCCATCCTTTCGTAGTCCGTTCTTATGGTGAATCAATAAGTCCTCTCGAATGGCCTTTAGCGACTGCGGTCCAAAATCGTTCGCCAGGGTTGGGCCATACACAGAAGTAAGAGCTCGGCAGCCCAGCAGTGCGTCACCAAAGGCCGTCCGGAGCAGTTCTTTGCGAGAGAGTCTATCCCCCCCGAATTCCTTTTTCGCATGTCGCAGATAGGCCTCCGCAAGACTAGAAATCGAAAGGGTTTCTTTATCGGCTTTTGACAGGAAAAGCCCATCAGATGCTAAGTATTCGGCGATCAGTCGCCGATAGTTCTGCTTGGACTCTTCAGAACCATAAACCCCGAGATAGCAATCTCGGCCACTAAGAGTCACCACAGCTCGCCCGCTAGATAGATGCTTGCGGTATTTTGGTATCATTTTCATCCTCACGAATCGCGATCATGGGACAAAAAACGGTAATTACCGTTTTTCATCCAACGTCGGCGCTCGTGAGAACGTCTCACGGAATCATCTTTTTCCCAATGATTCGCCTGCTCAAGTTTCAGGGTGATAGAGGGGGCTCGAACCCCCGACCTGCGGAACCACAATCCGCCGCTCTAACCAACTGAGCTACTACCACCATGTCTCGAAAAGTTTAGTAGGTTCAAGCAAGTCCGTCAACTGCTAGCCCCCAAAGCAAACCTGGGCGGGCGCCCTCGGCCTCCGGAAAAAAATGCGCAATGCGGCTATCATAATGCCCCCGTTAGGGCAACGCTGTAAAGTATTTAAGGACGGCTGGGGCTTGCCCCTCCGTCCGCAGCTTTGGTGTTCTAGATTCACGCCGCCCTACCTCGCACCTCCGGATTCGTCGCACCGGCTTTGGCGGTGCGACGAATCCGGAGGTGTCATTTTCATCACTCGGCCAATTAGAACACCAAAGCGGTGTCCGGTCGGGACGAGCCGGACAAAGCGACAAATATCAAAAGCGAACCCAGGGCTATGCCCTGGGGTATCGGCGTGTGTGCCGTTGGCACATTTCAAAAAACGCCGCAATGCGGCGATCATTATGCCCCTACGGTCTCTTCACCCTCCCATCGCTTCGCTCGACCCGTTCGACCCTCCCAGGGGGATGGTTTCTCAACCTGATGATCTCCAAGACCTTACGATCTCCGAGGGTGGGTAGAGTATACTTTCCCATCAGGCCTTCCCATCAACAAAGCCGACGAATGCTTCCCTTCTCAATCATCGTTTCTATGAACTTACGCAAATCCAACCTCGTGAACTTTTGCTTTGTTTTCTTCGTCGCATTGATCTGTTTTCGACAAACAGCCTTTGCGCAATCGCTCGAACAGGACCTAAAGCGTTTTTCGATTAAAGAACTTGCGGAAATGGCAAAACGCGATGGCGATGCGGCACGCGGTGCCATCACGTTTTTTCAACCCTCCATGTCGTGCTCCAAATGCCACTCCGTCGGCGATGGTTTGCAAATCAGCCTGGGGCCAAATCTCGCCAATGCCAAAGAACCGCTCTCAAACGAAGGCATCGTCGAAGCCGTTCTCGATCCCTCCAAGTCCATCCGAAAAGGATTCGAATCCGCCAGTGTCTTAACGGCGGACGGCGAAACCATTACCGGTTTGCTAGTCGAACGAAGCGAATCCAAAGTTATCTTGCGCGATGGCAACAATCAACTGGTTACCGTCCTCAAGAACGATATTGAGAGCTTTGTCAATCAAACGCAATCGATCATGCCTGCAGGACAAATCAATCAGCTTGGCAGTCGCCAGCAATTCTTCGATCTGATTCGTTACTTAATTGAGATTCGAGATGGCGGCATCCAACGCGCCAAAGAATTGCAACCATCCGAGGCGCTCATCACATTGAAGCTGCCTGAATACGAAGACCATATCGACCATGCAGGCTTCATTCGAGATCTGGACGACAAGTCCCTGAAACGTGGAGAAGCCATCTATCAACGAGTCTGTGGTAACTGTCACGGTACCAAAGAGCAAGCTGGTTCGCTCCCAACCGCCATGCGATTTGCAGAAGGCAAGTTCAAGAACGGTAGCGATCCTTTGTCCATGTATCGCACTTTGACGCGAGGATTCGGTTTCATGCCAGCGCAAACTTGGATGGTGCCATCGCAAAAATACGACGTGATCCATTATCTTCGAGAAACCTATCTACGACCTCATAATCCTTCCCAGCTCGCGCCGATAGATTCAGCCTATCTCGCTGCGTTGCCCAAAGGAGACACGCGAGGACCAGAACCGAGCAAGATCGAAGCATGGAGCGCAATGGACTACGGTTCGAGCTTAACTCACTGCTACGAAACGCCAGGCGGTTCGCTCAACATCGCTTACAAAGGGACTGCGGTCCGACTCAACTCAGGGGCAGGTGGTGTCTCTCGCGGTGATCAGTGGATGATTTTCGATACCGATACGCTTCGAGTTTCAACAGCTTGGCATGCCGAGGAAGGGGACAAAGGTTCGCGGTTTATCGATTGGCGAGACATCCAGCTCAATGGCGAGCATCAGATCCATCCAAAGGTTAGCGGACATGTGGTGTTGGCCAACGGAAATGGTCCAGGCTGGGCAGAACCAGAGTCAGGATCGTTTATTGATGATCAACGCGTTGAGGGACGCGATAAACGCCGCTATGGACCTCTGCCAAAGCAATGGGGCAAATACCATGGCCAATATCACCACGGCGCCAAAGTTGTGTTTGCGTATTCGATCGGAAATACGGAATTGCTTGAATCGCCAGGCTCACTTGCTTCTGCCGACAGCAAGCGAAACGTGGCCTTTTTGCGAACGTTCAATATCGGCCCACGCGATCGCGATCTCGTCCTGCAACTTGCCGAGACGGCGGAAAACGGTTTCAAGGAAACCATTGGCGAAAAAGCAACGGCAGTGGCAGTGCTCACCTCGACATTGGCGGCAGGCGTTTCACCGGGAACTCAGAAAGTCTCTTGGGCAAATGAAGATCACCGCTTGAAGGTAACGATCCCAGCTGGCCGGGAAGCGATCCAATTTTCGCTTTGGGTAACGGAGTTCGAACCGGATACGAAAACCAGTTTCCACTCCCTCGTAAAGTTGCTCGCAGCGGAACTTGCCGATGCACCGCTGGACCTCTCTGCGTTGACGCATGGCGGACCAGCCAGTTGGCCTCAAATATTGGAGACCAAGGTTGTTACGTCGTTTGACAAGGGCCCATTTGCGGTCGACGCCTTAACGGCCCCTGAGTCGAACCCATGGCTAGCGCAATTGCGTTTCTCTGGACTCGATTTCTTTGCCGATGGCAGCATGGCCATTTGCACTTGGGACGGAGATGTTTGGCACGTGCGGTTTGCGGACGATGGAGTCCTAAAATGGCACCGCATCGCATCGGGTCTCTACCAGCCGCTTGGCTTAAAGATCATTCGAGAAAAGATTTATCTGACCTGCAGAGACCAACTAGCGATATTGCATGATTTGAATGGCGATGGCGAAACCGACTTTTACCAATGCTTTAACAATGACCACCAAGTCACGGAGCACTTTCATGAGTTTGCGATGGGGTTGCAAGTCGACGAGGCTGGTAATTTTTATTACGCCAAGTCAGGTCGTCATGCTTTGGTCGCCGTGGTTCCTCAACATGGAACGTTGCTTCGCGTACCACCAGACGGATCGCGCACCGACATTATTGCAACGGGCTTTCGCGCCGCTAACGGTGTCTGCCTAAATCCAGATGGTTCGTTTGTCGTAACCGACCAAGAGGGCTTCTGGAATCCAAAGAACCGAATCAATTGGGTAACGCTTAACCCATCAGGCAAACCCAATTTTTATGGCAACATGTTTGGCTACCACGACGTAACCGACGAATCCGATTCCGCGATGGAGCCTCCCTTGTGCTGGATAACCAATGCGTTTGATCGTTCGCCGGCGGAGTTGCTTTGGGTTGATAGCCCTCGATGGAAGTCGCTCAACGGCAGTTTGCTCAACTTGTCCTATGGCTATGGAAAGGTGTTTTCTGTTTTGCATGAGCAAGTAGATGGCAAGCGACAAGGCGGCATGATTGAGTTGCCGATTCCTGCGTTTCCGACTGGAGTCATGCGAGGACGTTTTCGGTCTCAAGACCAACAGTTGTATCTTTGCGGGATGTTCGCTTGGGCAGGGAACGCAACCAGCCCTGGTGGACTCTATCGATTGCGAGCGACGGATCAACCGATGGTCTTACCGGTGGCCATGCACGTCAAGGAATCCGGATTGCATTTGACCTTCGCGGAACCCATTGCCCCAGATTCAGTCAAGCCGATGAACATATCGATCAAGTCCTGGTCGCTAAAGAGGTCGAAGAAGTATGGCTCCGACCATCTCAACGAAAAGATGCTTAAGGTTAGCTCGGCAGTCGTTTTGGAAGACGGCAAAACGGTTCGCATTGCCGTGGAAGAACTAATGCCAACATGGTGTATGGAAGTGAAGTTCGCCTTTCAAACAATCTCGGGAACGCCCACTGAGGGAATCATTCATAATACGATTCATTCGGTGAAAAAAGAGTAGAGCGATTTTTTATCGTCCCGCTCAAAAGATCTTTGCAATGCCAAGACCCGCTAAAGGTTTGGGCCTATTCGACTCGCCAGCGTATAAAAACGGTGTGTGGTTGGCTGTGATTACTCAGCCCGGAGTGCGAAACATCTCTGCCGGCGGCGTGAGCCAGCGTGAGCCGCCGGATTCTGATTTTGTTGTTTCTAAGCCCGGAGGGCGACACATAGACAGCCGGAGTGAGCACCACTTGAAGCAAATTTTCTAGATGAGTATCAAAAGGTGCTTGCTGATCATTCTGTTGAGTAAGCTCCAAACGACTACGCGAATATCGCTTTCAATGTGTCGCCCTCCGGGCTTTGCAGTTCGCAAGACTGTGTTCCGGCGGCTCACGCCGCCGGCAGAGATATGTCGCCCTCCGGGCTTTTGCTGCACGATAGGCGCCCGGTTGGCATGAAACTTGCGTTTGAATGCGAAACGGAGTTATGTTCGTAGCTTAGAATGCGTAGATGACGCGATCTCCCGTGTTCACGAAGTTTTCGGGAACGAGGTGCTGGTTAGTCATCTGCCGATCGATGATGCATTCCGATGACACGTGCACTCAATTTGATGGTTTATTGGCTAAGGTTTTGGTTGGGGACTTGCGAATGTTCAAATTTGTTTTGTGTGATTTTTTGCGAACGACTCTTTGTGGCCTCGCATGCTTGATGACACAAAGCGTTTTTTCCCAGGAGCCTATTGAGTTGCCGATTCCGGTTGAAAACGAAGCCGGACTGGAAGTGATTGCAGCAGACATTGCCGTGGCCCCGCAAGGTACTGAGAGATTGGTCGATGACGGGGAATTCGAAACGTTGACGCGAGGACCGTTGCACGAAGCCTTTGCGGAACCGATCGTCGCTGATCCCGTGCCTGGTCTTGTCATTGCCGTTGAGCCGCCACCTCCTATCAATGAGTTAATGCCTGAGTTTCGACCTGATGGCGATGACGCGATTTGGATCGCGGGCTATTGGGGATGGGACGAGCAGCGTGATGACTTTATTTGGATCAGTGGCGTCTATCGCATCCCACCGATTGGGCACCAGTGGGTCCCAGGTTACTGGCATCAAATCGTCGATGGTTGGCAGTGGGTTCAAGGCTTTTGGGTCGAGGCTATTGCAGAGTCCATAGCTTATCTCCCACCTCCGCCGGCTACGCTTGAGAATGGTCCAAGTAGCCCGTCACCGGGCGCCGACTACTTTTACATTCCTGGTAACTGGTCACAGTCGTCAAACGGTTTTGCTTGGAGTGCGGGTTATTGGCATCCTATGCAAGACGATCTGGTTTGGGTGCCATCGCACACGGTTTGGACACCTCGAGGTTGCGTCTATGTCGCTGGCTATTGGGATCAACGCTTGCCATTGAGAGGTCTTTGTTTCGCGCCCGTTTCCGTTTCCCGCGTGACGTACAGTCGACCAGGTTGGTCCTTGCGGCCCAACGTGGTCTTGAATTCGCAACTGGTTTTGCAGAACCTATTCGTGCAACCCGGATACAACCATTATCTTTTTGGCGATTACTATGGATTGTCTGCCGGAAATCGAAACGTCCTCCCTGCGTATGCTTACCATCAGCGACGAGGCTCTTGCGATCCCTTGATTTCATTTTACTCTGCCTACAACGCGAGGCAGGGTCAGGACATGATTCGCTGGTATGGAAACCATTACACGGATCTAAATCGTCATCCGGAGAAGCGGCCTGCTCAAAATTGGTCACCGGCTATTGCGAATGGTCAGCCTGGAACGAATTCGTTAGTCAACCAAACTTTCCAACTGGCTCACTCGCTCGATCAAGTCAATAAAATTGGCAGCGGGCTTCGAGTCTTACCGATATCGGAAAACTATCGAAGGGACAATTTGAAGCGGGATGGCGCACACAAACAACTTGCGCGAGATCGTGAACTATCCGAACGAACCGAACGAAACACCGGGACTCCTGGAATAGCGACGCTTGCATTGCCTAAGTCGGATTTCACTCAACGGAGTGACGATTTAATCAACAGGCTTGGCAAGCTGCCTGAAAAGCCTCGCTTCACGCCGCCGAATGCCGGCCTTATTGATCCTCGCAACAACAAAAATGCGAGACCATTGGGAATTCAACTTCCGGGAAATCTTGACCCGAAGGGGAATGATCCGAAACGATTCAATCCACCGTTAAGATCGGATAACTCGTCCCCGCTTCAGCCTGGCAGAATCGCACCAGAAGTGACTCGCCGCATGGAATCCATTCCGAGAAACGTCGATCCAAAACGCGAAGGCAATCGCGACAAGAGGGCCGCGCAGCCCAACGAAGGGACGCCACCGTTGGGCCGCATCTTCACTCCGAATCAACCCCTTAATCAACTCCCGAATCAGCCTCCAAATCAACTCCCAAATCAACTCCCAAAACAGCTCCCAAATCAACCGCGTACATTCGATTCTCCTCGAAGGCTTGATGGGGCAAGAAACGGTGAGCCGAACCGTTTAGAAAACAATCGATTGGATCAAAACCGAAACACGGAACAACCTCGACGCACAGAGCCGCCGAAAATTCAAATCCCGAATCCGCAACCACCGCTTGGCAATCGTCAGCCGTTGACCGAGATTCGCAACAGAACGAATACTCAAGGTGAAACGCGGAAGTCGCCATTTACGCCTCCTGCTGGCTCAACTTCCAGTTTCAAGCCTCCCGTTCTCCCGCAGACGAGGCGGCAAGAAAATCCTCCTGCAACGCGCTCTGAACCGCCGGCGAAAGTGGACCGACAACCAAAGTCTGGCAATCGGCTACTCAATGACCGAGCAAGCTCTGGTAAGAAGGACGCAGAAAAAAAGTCGAAGTAAACAACAAGCCAGTCGTCATGTGTTTTGCCGGTCAGTTCGCCGTTGGGCATTAGCCTTGTCATTACCGATTTGTTCTTAAGCTCAGCTAGCCGCTTTTGCTTTCGAGCGTGAAACCAGGACTGTTCCCGCTAGCACAATGGAGCCACCAACGAGCATGCTTGTGTTGATCGATTCTTCTAGAAACCAAAACCCCCAGAGTACGCCAAAAATGGGAATGAGATACGCGACGACCATGGTTCGCGAGGCTCCATATAGCTCGATCATTCGAAAGTAAAGGATATAGGCAACGCCGGTGCACACAATGCCCAGCGCGAGGGCACAGGCCCATGCCTTTAAGCTAGGAACTTGGTCAGACAAGGACCATGGCATCGCTGGCAGCAAAAAGACGGTTGCGCCGATTAAGCCACCGCTTGATACGGCTAGAGGTGGACAGCCTTGAAAGCTGCGTTTGCTATAGTGAGCTGCGACCCCATAGAGCATGGCCGCGAGCAATCCGGCAGCAACAGCAATCAGTTTGCCATCAAGTGTATTCTTGCTCATGGCCAGAATCACAACGCCACAGAAACCCAAGATCAAGCCTACGACTTGCATAACTCTTAGGCGTTCTCCCAGCCACAAGAAAGCCACGATGGCACCGAAAAGAGGAGCTGTCGAATTGAGAACCGAAGATAAGCCTGCGGTCTGATGTTTTACAGCGAATGCAAACAGAGAAAACGGGATTGCCGAGTTGAGTGCCCCCAGGATCAAGAATTGCTTGGTGCGTCCTCGCAAACTAGAGAGCTTGCCTTGCATTGCCAAGATGGAGGTCAAAAAAATCGCTCCGATGGCCACACGGACTTCGATGAGGGCCAGCGGAGTAAACTCCGCAACGGCAACTCGCATGAACAGGAAGGAAGCACCCCAAATTGCCCCCAGGAGCAGCAATTGCAAGAGGAATCTTAAGCTCATGGAATGTTTGATCTTGTTGGTAGTTTGCGATTATCATGTATCTTTTTGCGGTTGCTGGCCCATCGCAAGCAATGACCCCGTACCAATCGTTTAGGTTCGGCTGCAGTAGAGGGTAACGACGAACTTCGTAGAGACAAGTTCATCTAGCGATTTGAGCTGCGTGCCAAATAGAAAGCCAAATCGAGCTAGGGGCTTGTTGATGTAGTCGTTTAACAGTCAGCCGAAGGCGTACTTTGCGGCGTCGACAGTACGCCTACGGCTGACTGTTAAACGAAATACATTTGAAAAATGGATCGAATCAACAAGCCCCAAGTTTAGGCAGAACATTAGGGTCGATTTTTTTCTAAAAGCGCTTTGGCCTTGTCGAGGTATCCTTTTGGGACAGGGTCTCCCGGAGACAGTCTAACAGCTGCGTCCATGGCTGCGACCGCTTGCTCCAGTTTGCCTTGCTTTTGCAATGCCAAGCCGAGTCCCAAGTGGGCCCGTGCCAATCTTGCGTCGCTTTGGATGGCAAGCCTGTAGGATTGGATGGCCTGATCTATATCTCCATCGCGTTCTGCTGAGATCGCAAGGGCAAAGTGTGCTTCTGCGAAGTCCGGCTTCAATCGAACGGCTTCTTCGCGTTCCCGTCGGGCTGCTTCGAGTTGTTGTGAACCTTCTAATGCATAACTGTACGCGTAGTGCGCTCGTGCATCTTCGGGAAAGAGTTGCACGGCCTCTTTCAATGTAGTCAATGCGAGAGGCGCTTGCCCCGATTGCAAAAACACCGATGCCAGATTGAGTCTCGGCCGCACCATCTCTGGCCGTTGCTTGATCAGCTCAACGTAGCCCTCGGCTGCGGCCTGCAGATCGCCTTTTGCGGCAGCGGAGTCTGCCTGCATGGCAGCAAAGCGAGCCGCCACCTCGCGCTCGTTGATCGCGCTGTAGATCTCGTCAGGAATGGTCTCATAGCGTTGGCCGGACAAAATAGCAGACTGCTCCGCTTGACCCAGCATCGGATTGACGCCGAGCAACATGCGCGATCTCGTCAATTCGACGAGTACTTCTCGATTTTTGGGCGCAATGTTTTTTGCTTGCTCGAGCAGTTCGGTTGCATTCTTCCAATCTTCTCGGATACCGGCAATTCGAGCCAAAGCGATGAGCGGGAACGGCTGGTTTTTGTCGGCTTCGAAGGCCTTTTTGAACGACGACTCCGCTTCGTCGGTTCGATTTAGGCCGAGCAGTGTATTGCCCCGGCGCATCCACAAGGGAGCATATCCTGAAGCCAACTCCTTTGCGATATCGTACTTAGCGAGAGCGAGAATCGGCTCCTGTCGGTCAAGCAAAATAGCAGCCAGGTACGGCCAACGCATTTCCTTAGGATTGAGTTTAGCGGCTTGGTCAAAGCAAATCAGTGCTTCCGAATTCCATTCGTGCGCCATCAAAATTTCGCCGTACTCTCCCCATGCGTCGGCGGAGTTTGGTTTGTCTTCGACTGCTTTGAGCAGTTGGGCCGTGGCGAGAGCAACGTTGCTATTGGCGGTTGTAAAATCGGGCTTGGGAACATTGGCCATTGAACTGAGGTTTTGGCTTATCCACCAAATGGCAGTGAGTACGCCGACTGCAAACAGCAAACACAATAAAGGCAAAAGCCTCCCGGTCTTTTTCGGCACAACAGGACTGGATGAAGTAGGCTCCGGTGAATCTATTTGTTTTTCTTTTTCAAATTTTTCGTTACTCATCGTGCATCTCCCGCCAGGATACGGCCACTGCCCCTTTTTACGGTGATGGCTTGGTTGCTATCTCCGCCAGGGAACTCCTCGATCTCCATGCCACCGTTGGGCCAATAAACTCGAATCGCGTCGTAACGTGCCGCTTTGCCAAGTCCTACGTGAACTCGCATATCATTGCAGCCTAGGTAACCTGACGATGGATTCAAGTCGCGAGTGATGACGCGCTTTCCGATTTGGATTTGAATTTCAGCGCCGATGGCAGACCGTTTCAATAGTGGATCGATTGCGGAAATGCTTAGCCAATTCCCAAGCTTTGGAAAATCGTTTCGATAGAGTCTGGCTGGACCAGCGCAGTTGGTGACGAGGAAGTCGACATCGCCATCATTGTCAACGTCGCCATGGATAAGACTTCGGGAGACTTCGGTGCGCTCGGTGAAGTCGCTGCCACCGAGTCGTCGCTGAGATTCGAAGCCACCTTTGCCGTCGTTAATGTAAAATTCATTGCGTTGAGCGTACTCGCTCCAAAACGCGTTGACGTCTTTAGTTTCGGCGCGACGTCCGCGTTTCACTCCGCCGTTTGCGATCGCCAGATCGACATCGCCATCGTGATCAAAGTCGGCGGCGGCAACACCAAAACCGGTAAACGGCAAACTGCTTAGTGATAGCCCAGCGGCAACCGTCCTGTCGCTAAATTGTCCGACCTGGGACGCTTGAAAAAGCGTGTTGTATTCTCCGGCCAAGTGAGTCACAAAGAGGTCATTCAAACCGTCATTGTTGAAGTCCTCCGACACTACCCCCATGTTCGCTTGCGCCTCGCCGAACCGATTCAATGCGACCCCGCGAAGGATAGCTTCGTTACTGAACATTTGATTTTCGTACTGAACCCAAAGAAAGTTTTCTTCGCCATCGTTAGCGACGAAGATATCCATTACTCCATCGCCATTGAAGTCCTTGCAGAGCACGCCAAGTCCCTTGCCAACGCGACGAGCGATACCGGAAGGGACGGTAATGTCCTCAAATTTGGAATGCACCGAATCGTTGGCTGGCTTTCCAAGGTTCCGATAGAGTCGACCGACGGTGCCTGCCAGCGATTCTGGGCCGCAAAAGTCACGGCGTCCCGACCCATCCTCGCATACGCTTCCCGGGTAGAAGTCGACATAATTTGCGATGAACAAATCGAGCCAGCCATCGCGATCACAATCAAAAAAGCTGGCAGCTGTCCCCCATTGGAGATTTGTGATTCCAGCCTTTTCCGTGATGTCGTCAAACCTCCCGTCGCCTCTATTTTGGAATAGCCGGTCAGCACCGTAGCGGGTGAGAAAAAAATCGAGGTCACCGTCGTTGTCGATATCGCCCACAGCCACTCCCATTCCGTAGCCTCCTGTTGCGATTCCAGCCCATTCCGTGATGTCAGCAAATTTCCCGCCTGCCTCTTGTCGATAAAGTCGATCCCCCCCGGCGCGTTCCTTGGCTCCCGGTTGTTTCCCGCCGATCAAAAGCAAGTCGAGATCTTGATCGCCGTCGATGTCAAAGAAAGCCGCACCAGAGCCCATGATTTGCGGCATCGAAAAACCGTCCAAGTCCCCTGGGTCGTGCACAAAGTCGAGCGACGACAATTGGGTGATATCGACCAAACAGGGTTGTTGGTAGGGGTCCGTGCCCGTTGATTTTGTTGGATCGCCCGGAGGAAGTTTTGAGGAGCAGCCAGCCAGCACAAGAAACAAGATCAGGTAACGAAGTCGATGCATTTGGGAACTCAGGGAGGGAGATAAGCTGCGGTGCTACTAGGCTTTGTAGCAAATCCAGGTTAACGTGTGCATGAATGGCAGCTCATTGCATTTAGATTTTAGCGAGAATCCAGGAATCGTACTGGCTGATTTCTGCGAATCCCATCCGAAAACAAGTTGCTGACGAAATCAGTAGGTCATCGCATGTTCCAATCCCTCCGTCTTCGAAGATTATTGTCGATTGCGATTTTTGCATCCCTTTTCTTAGTCATTGCAATTCAGTTTTTTTTGCCCACGAACAAATTGGACACCTCAGCAATGCTGTCGGAATCGAGGAGTTTGATCGAGCAGGGGCAAGTGCCAAAGGCTGGTGTAGTTCTCGACCAAATCTTGCAGGCCGAACCTGACAATGCCGAAGCTCTATTTGAACGCAGCAAACTTTGGCTTCGGATGGGGGAACGGGAAAACGCCGTTTCGGATCTGCAGAACATTCGAAAAGCGCGATTATCTGTCCAGTTGAACAAACTCTGCAGCGACGCTTGTTACTTGGAAGGTACTCTTCATTTGGAGCTACATCGGGCACGCGAAGCTGAGACGTGTTTCTTAGAAGCTTGGAAACGGAACACCGATAGTCTTCAACCATTGGAACACGTTTTGCGATTGTACACACTGCAATTGCGACGAAAGGATGTCTTGAACATCCTTGACCAAATTGAAAAACGTCGACCACTTCTATTGGAAGAAATGGTTTTGCGAATCGATGCAGGATTGCCTATCATCGATGAAAAAGACGCCATCGCTAGCCTGACTCAATTTGTTGCGGGTGATCGTCAAGATGAGGGGAGCTGGAGCGCGCTGCTGCGGTACTACATTGTGGCTGAGCGTTCCGACGAAGCTAAGGAATTGGTTTCGGTGATGCCGAGTACCATAGCATCGAAAAGTCATTTCATTGGGCTCAAAGCGGTTGGTCAATTGCAAACATCTTTGCTGGATGAAGCGACCTCAACCCTGAGTATTGCGAGTGCGGACTCTCCTCCTGATTACTGGTGGTGGCTAGCTGCTGGGAATTTAGCAGAAGCGAAAAAGCAATTTCAGATCGCAAGCGACAGTTATCGCCAAGCGGTTGATCTGCAGCCTGAATCAGGCTACGCGCGTTATCGATTGGGGATTGCGCACGAATCGAACGCTGCCTCTCAATTAGCACTTCCTCAGCTAGACGCTGCTGCTAGTATCGACAAACTGCATCAGCTCACTGGAGTAATCACCCGGATGGTCGGAATGCCCAATCGCGAATTGGGTAACACCATGTTTCGCATCGCCTCGATTTGCGACGAGTTAAACCAGGGAGAAGATTCAAAGCGATGGAGGAACCTAGCTCTCCAAATTGATCCAGAAAACGATTTCGCCAGCAAAGCAGTTGCAAGAGCAAGTCGCCCCTCTCCATTTGCTGGCAGTTCGATCTCAAGAAGTCCTCTTTTGGTTCAAAAAGAGATACAGCAATGGCTGGCTGCTTCCGTCGCTGATTCGAACCCAACGGTTGCAACGGCCGATAGCCCCCCCGGCAATCGATTGCACATGGAAGACGTTCATGAACGAGTCGGATTGGACTATCAATACTTCAATGGAAACACAGGCAAAAAGTACCTTATCGAAGCCATGGGAGGTGGGGTAAGTGTATTGGATTTTGACGGTGACGGCTGGCCTGACTGCTACTTCCCGCAAGGAAGCAGTTTGCCTAGCAATCCTTCGGACTTTGGTCAGATAGATCAACTGTATCGAAACGTGAATGGTGAGCGTTTTGTCAACGTAACCCAAAGTTCTGGAGTTCTTGAAAACGGCTATTCACAAGGGGCGGCAACAGGCGACATTAACAACGACGGATTCCCTGACATCGTCGTCGCCAATTTTGGCAAAAATCGGCTCTTTATGAATCAGGGTGATGGGACTTTTCGGGACGCGACGGATCAATGTGGTTGGACAGAATCGGAAATGAGTTCGAGTGTTGCACTTGCCGACTTTGACAATGATGGAAACCTCGATTTGTATGTTACCAATTACGTCGATGGGATTCGGGTTTGCCGCGATGCGAATGGCAACATCGCCACGTGCAATCCACAGAATTTCACGGGTGTGCAAGATCGCCTTTTTCGCAACGCGGGTGATGGTGTGTTTGTGGATGCAACCATTGGTAGTGGACTTGAAGCGATCGATGCCAAGGGGCTTGGTGTCGTTGCGACCGACTTAGACGATGACGGCTTGGTCGATCTTTATGTAGCCAATGACACAACACCGAATCAACTTTTCAAAAACCTGGGTGGACTACGCTTTCAGGATATCTCGTTCGAATCTGGCACAGCCTTGAGCCCTGAGGGGCATGCGCAAGCGGGGATGGGAATTTGTGCAGCCGACTACAATGGCGACCTTAAGACGGATTTGTTGGTGACGAACTTTTACAATGAGTCCAACAACTTGTACACCAACCTTGGCTCAATGAACTTCTCCGACAACGCGCAGGCCGCTGGCCTAAGTCGTCCGTCCAAGTTCATGCTAGGGTTCGGAGCACAAGCAGCGGACTTGGACTTAGACGGAAATTTGGATTTGATCGTCGCAAATGGTCATATCGATGATGTCCGTTGGAAGGGCGAGCCATGGAAGATGCCAACTCAACTGTTTCACAATCAAGGTAGCGGACGCTTTCAAGAATCGAGCCAATTATCGGGCGACTATTTTCAGGAGAAGCAGCTAGGCCGTGGCGTTGCCAGCCTTGATTGGAATCGCGATGGACGTCGCGACTTCATCGTGGTTCACCAAGATCGCCAAGTGGCTTTGCTTGAAAACCAAACCGACACTACCTATCGAAGTCTTTCGATTCGACTGATCGGTAAGAGGTCGAACCGAAGCGCAACAGGAGCGCACGTGGTAGTCGAGTCGGGAGGAATTCGCAGGAGGATGGATTTGAACGGCGGCGATGGTTTCTACTGCACTAACGAACAAACGATGTGTTTCGGACTTGGCGCAAGGTCGAAAGGCCAGTTGCAGATAGCTTGGCCGTCGGGTGTTACGCAATCGATTTCTTTTGATGGGGAATCGATACTTACGGTGGTGGAGCCCGACGGCAACCAAGCCGGCGCCAAGTAGCAGAATTCGTGAGAATTCTGGCCGCGTCTGAATTCTGGCCGCGTCTTGATTGCAAAGCGTCTTGATTCTTACGAATTCAGCTACATTTCTCAATGCACTCGTGCTAGGCATCTTTGAGCAGCAGCCGCACCCTCTCGTGCAATCAAAAAATGACCAAATCTTTCATAATCTTTTGCTCATTGATCGCCTCGCAGAACCAAGCATCAAAGTGAAAAAAGCTGGGTAAACCCAGAAAATCGACTAGCGCCATCCTTCGATCAACAACTCTAATGCGAAATCCTCCCCCAAAAACACCAATAAGGGGGTGTGAATCCCAATAAAAACTTGAAAAAAATGCTGGAAATAATTTTTTCTGCTAACAAAGCAGACGAAATGTTTGTTAAGCTCTGTCTTACGGGACGACAATCACCGTTAGCGGACCTCATTCGCCGTTAGCCATCTTTTTTGATCCATCCTTTTTTTCGGAGACTAGAAATGTCGATTTCTTGTATTAGGAAGCCCTTTCGTCGAGGTTTTACCCTCGTCGAACTGCTGGTGGTCATTGCAATCATTGGTATCCTCGTTGGCTTGTTATTGCCAGCGGTCCAGGCTGCACGCGAAGCTGCACGCCGAATGTCCTGTTCGAATAATCTCAAGCAAATCGGCTTAGGGTTGTTGAACTACGAGAGTGCTTCCAGGTCCTTTCCTGCAGCCGCGGTTTGGAAGAGCGGAAGAATGGATAGCACTGCTGCACCAACCGCTGGTCAACAGCGAAACTTTTCATGGGTTTGCGGTATTCTTCCGTACTGCGAACAACAAGCACTCTTTAGTGCGATCAATTTCAATTTGCCGTTGGCTGGTCCAAATCCAGACTCGAATTCGGCAACTTTGGCAAATCCACAGGGCTACCAAATGTTGCCAGATGGAACGCCAATTATTTCAAAGAAAATCCCGATGTTCTTGTGCCCATCGGACCCTGGCTTCGGTGCTCCTGCCAACCGGTACAACATGGCTTGGAACAACTACGCAGGTTCTGAAGGCTACGATTGGTGGAAACGCGCCAATCACCCGCTTAGCGGCTTCTTTAACTTGAACACCTACACCACGATTTCAACAATCACTGACGGAACATCCAACACACTTGCTGTTGTCGAGGCATCCACTCAAGCTTTCGAGCCAAAACCTGGCATCGGTGGTCACCAAAGAAATGGTGGTGGACAACCACGTGGCGGCGGATCGGATAATGCTGTGTTCCGCACACTGCTAGTGTCCGCGAATACTGCCGGAGACGTATCCGGTGCTTGGAATCTGCCAAGACCTGATGGTAATCTTGGCGGTTTTTGGTGGGGAGGTGCTCCTTACACGATGCAGCCAACGTTCTTGCACTGCTTCGGTATCAACAACAACTGGCCTGGTGCTAGCAGCCGACACACAGGCGGTGCACAAGCTGTGTACGCAGACGGCTCCGTTCACTTCCTATCCGACTCGATGGACTATCCCGGTGAGCAAACCAATGGTTACGCTCGAGGTGCCGGAGTTTGGGGAGCGATCAATACAGTTACAGGTGGTGAAGTTGTACAAGTCCCTGAATAGTTGATACACACTAGAAACTTAGGAGTTAAGAATGCAGAAGTTTTGCCAATTGGGCTTGGTTTGTTTTGGATTGTTTTTAGTCACAGGTTGCGGTCCTTCCAAGCCGACTCCTCCATCCGAGGAAAAGATCAAGGAAATGAACGCAGCAATGGACGCCGACATGAAGAGCATGATGGGCAACGTCACCAAGAAACCTGGTGGTGGTAAGTAGTTTTGGCAATTCTTGCCTCGAACTCAAAGCAATCCGAGATCGTATCTCGGATTGCTTTTTTTTTGTACCTTCGGGAATACCTCCATGACACGAATCAAGTATGTCGTTGCAGCTCTTGCTTTATCCATACTCGCTTTCGAAGTGTTACGGCAGGCCGGAAAGGAACGTGTGCCTGTTGCACTGCGAGAGAGTGTCCCACCCCCTTTCTCTGTCCCGACTACCGAACACTCCAAGGAGTCTTGGTTCACTGATGTTTCTGATGCAGTCCACTTGGATTTCGTCCAAGCGGTAGGGCCCTTTGGAACGCATTTCATGCCAGAGATCAATGGCTCAGGCGGTGCTCTTTTTGATTGCGACCGAGATGGCGACCTCGATCTGTTCCTGGTTAACTTAGGGCAATCCCCCAAAGCATCTCGCGAGATTCCACCTGATGTCAACCTCTCACACAGACTCTATCGACAACTGGCGAGCGGCGTCTTTTCGGATGAGACGACATCATTCGGTTTAAGCAAAAGCGGTCGTAGTGTAGGTAAGACACAATTGGGAAACGGTTGTGCCATTGGCGACGTCAACAATGATGGCTTTCCTGACATCTACATTACCAATTACGGTCCAGATCAATTCTATATCAATCAGGCAGGGACCCAATTTGTTGATGTGACAACAGCCTCTGGACTTGGTTGCGTCGATTGGGGAACAGCTGCAGCATTTTTTGATTACGACCGCGACGGTTGGCTCGATTTGATCGTCGTCAACTATTGCGCCGACCCTCGCTATGATCACTCTATCGCCTGTGGATTTACAAAAAATACGATCAGCTACTGCGGACCTCAAAAATTCGAGACCACCATTGATCGCTTATATAGAAATGAGGGAGCTGCATCGATCCAAGATGGAGTACCCAAGTTTACGGATGTGACCGAGGCGTCTGGCTTTGGTGCGAAGTCCTCGTATGGGCTCGGCTTAGCCATTGGCGATTTCGACGGCAATAAGTGGCCGGATGTGTTTATCGCAAACGACATGGGAGAGAATCGTCTATGGATGAACCAAGGCAATGGAACATTTCTTGAGAAAGCGATGGAACGTGGTGTCGCGTTGAACGGTGATGGCGTGAAGCAAGGATGCATGGGAGTTGCCTGCGCCGACTTTGACCGCGATTCGGATTTCGATCTCTTGGTGACGAATTTGGTAACCGAGGGAGCGACGCTCTATGAAAATGCGGGGAATGGGTTTTTCGTGGACAAGTCGCAGGCAGCGGATCTCTTTAGGCTCACCAGGCGACATACAGGTTGGGGCGTAGCTTGGGTTGACCTTGACCTTGACGGCACGCTTGATCTGCCAATGGTAAACGGCTTTGTGGTCCCGGATGGCTCGATGTTTCCACCTCATGGCGAGGACACATTTCAAAATAAAGTTGTCGAGGTAGCTAACGATAAGGGCTTTTTGAACAGATACCATGACAAGAATCAGCTTTTGTTAGGTAACGCAAAAGGAACCTATTCAGACCAAAGCAACTTTGCCGGTGAATTCACTCGCTCAGCCAACTCCACACGTGGTCTCATCTTTGGCGATGTAGATCAAGATGGTGACATTGATTTAGTCACAACGGCCATTGGTGATCGGGCGAGAATGTACCGCAATGAACTTCCACGCCATGGACATTGGCTGAAAGTCGATTGTCGGCTGCCGGTCTCGGGGCGGGACGCGATTGGTGCAATCGTGCGCATCCAAACGAACAAGGGCTCATGGACCTCTCAAGTCGCACCATCGACGAGCTTTTTGTCGAGTAACGAAACGTGCATTCACTTTGGTCTCGGCGATGCCGAGCGGATCGAACGGATCGAAGTGAATTGGCCAGATGGTGTGTTAGAAACCTTCCCTGGCGTGCTTGTTGATCAGCGAGTGTCGCTGGTCCAAGGAACCAGTGCTTCCAACTCAAACCCGTAGATCAGCGATCATGCGCACGCTCCAGCTTAACCTTTGGACGACTTGCATCCATTTCAGCTTCTTGAGTCTGGTAGTGTTTCCGAATGCAGCGACTCTTTTTGCTCAGGAACCTGTGCCTGGCCCACCGTTGTTTCAGGAAACTGCTCCCCCTCCAATTACCGATCGCACAGAGGATCAGGTTGCAAAATTTCTTGCCAACGTTCCTTCCTCAGAACCGTATGGACCAGTACCTGGGCTTCGCGTTTGGCGGTCCGAAGTTTTTCGGTCTGGCGACATTCTTTCTGTGGTAGTAGCCATCTGTGTTGCACTTTGTTTGATGGCGCCAGGTGTGTATGTATTTTATTCTTCGTTGCAAGGTGCGTCGTTGAATTTGGAGAGCCTCAGTAAAAGCGTTAGTCTGTTGTGTATTCTGGCGATGGCATGGGTTTTATTGTTTTATTCGCTTGCCTTTTCTCGAAATGCCCACACTTATGGGGTCCTAGAAAGGGAAGTCGATGTTATGGATCGCAAAATAGCGCCCGGCAACGTCTTCATTGGCGAGTTGACTCACTCAGCCTTTGGCGGCCTCGGTTCGTCGTGGGGCGCGGGCATCGTGCAACATCCTCTGAGACGCGTAGGTGATCGAGTTCCACACATCTTATTTATGACCTTTCAAATGATGATCTATTTGCAAGCGATCGTGCCTCTGTGCATCATTGCCAGCAAAGGGATCGGAGAATGGCCTGCGATTCCATTTTGGCTGCTTTGGAGTGTCTGCGTCTATGTACCTCTGTGCTATTGGACACAGGGTGGCGGATGGCTCGCGGAGTGTGTCGATGCGAGCAGCGCAATTCCGGTACATTTAGCCATAGGTTTCACTGCGCTAGGGCTTTGGTGGATCAAAACGCCATCGAATACGCTCGTCGAAAAAGCTTCTCATCCGACCGGGTTAGTTACTGGATGGCTACTGTGGATTGCGGGGCTGCTCGTACTGGGAGGTTGTCGAACGCTAATGGCCCCTGGCTGGACACCTGACTTGCCCAATTTCTTTCTAGCTGGCTGCATGGGCCATTTGACATGGGCCGGTTTGCAATTCAAGGCGTCTGGCAACCGAGGTAGTTTGCTCTGGCTGTTTGGCCCGATAACGGGAATGGTAGCCGTGTCGTCGGGTAGTGCGAGCGTCTCTCCAGAGTTTGCAATCGTGATTGGTTTTTTGGGGTCCTTAGCGGCCAGACTGACACTGCTCATCAAGAAGAACGAACCAGTCAGCCTGCTGTGGCTCGTGTTTGCGGTCCATGGCGTAAGTGCCTTAGCGGGACTGATTCTAACGGGCGTATTTGCAAGTGCGGAAGTAGCGGGGAACGATATCGCTGGCAGACCCATTGTTGGGCTGTTCAATGGAAACGTTGAGTTGCTGCGGGTCCAATTGCTGACCGGCGCGGTTTCGGGGATCGTGGCGTTCATTGGTGGCATTCTTATAATGCCGTTAGCTCGTTTTTTTGGGTCGATTTTGAAGCGATTCTTTAAGCATTCGATTGTAGGTGTCTCAAGTGATTCAATCTGATCGGAAAAAGAAAAGACGTTACGGATGGTTAGGTGCAGCGATTTGTTTGGCGTTGGGAGGCTGCAACCCGAAACCATCCGATTTGGCATCGAGCACCATTTCAAAAGAAAACCAAACGAAACCACCAAAAAGCGCGACAGTACCGGCTCCGCAGCCCAAATCAGAGCCAGTACCGTTGGACGAATTTCAACAAAGTCATGAACGCATGCTGGCCACCCTAAAGGCAGTCGATAAGCAATCGCAACTAGATCACCCCTTCCTGGGCGTCCGGCCGCTCAAAATGGCTGAGCTCGCATTAAAGACGAGCGGCCCGAGCGCCTCCGCTTGGGACAAAAGTGTCATGCATGGCCTCTACGGCCAGCAATTGTTGCGAGCAGGGAGGACCAAGGAAGCTCTCGTGCAAATGCAAACGTCGACCGACTTGGTCGATAGCCTGGGTGATTCCATCAAGCTCGATGTTAAGCAACAGATCTACTATCTTCTGGGGGTCGCTTATCTCCGCGACGCAGAAACCGTCAACTGCGTTCACTGCATCAATGGAGAACGTTGCTTGTTTCCTGTTAGCGGAGAAGGTGTGCATGAGGACAAATCGAGCAGCATGGGCGCGATTCGGTACTTCGAAAAAGCGCTCGAGCTTGTCCCGGGCGACCTCAAGGCCCGCTGGCTGCTTAATGTGGCTTACATGACCATTGGCGAGCATCCGAGCAAAGTGCCAGAGCAATATCTCATTGATCCCGCCAAATTTTCAGGAGGGCAATCGCCTGTTGGAGAGTTCACTAACAAAGCAAAGGAACTGAATGTCAACATCAAGGGCTGCGCTGGCGGAGTCATTGTCGATGATTTTGATGGCGATCTGGACTTGGATGTTGTCTTCTCCACGTGGGAAACCAACGGTTCGCTGCGTTATCTTGTGAACAATGGCGACAACACCTTTCGCGACGAAACAGAGCAAGCCAACTTGAGCGGTATCCTGGGTGGTCTTAACTTGGTCCAAGCGGATTACGACAATGATGGCGACATCGATATTCTCGTTTTGAGAGGAGCTTGGCTAGAAAATCACGGCCGACATCCCAAGTCGCTGCTTCGCAATGATGGCAAGGGCCATTTTTTGGATGTCACCTATGCGGTTGGATTGGGCAACGAGATGTATCCAACTCAGACTGCTTCCTGGGCGGATTTTGATCATGACGGCGATTTGGATTTGTATGTCGGACATGAAGGCTTCCCGAGCCAGTTGTTTCAAAACGATGCTGGAAGATTCAAGGATATCGCACCTGCAGCTGGCGTTGTGAATGGCCTGCCGACCAAAGGGGTAGCTTGGGGTGACTATGACGGAGATAGCTGGCCCGACATTTACGTGTCCAACTTGGGTGGCCGAAACTCACTCTATCGCAACCAGCACGACGGAACATTTGTGGATATGGCGACCGAGCTAAAAGTCGACGGTCCCTTCTATAGTTTCCCAATCTGGTTTTGGGATGCGAACAACGATGGCTTGTTGGATCTGTACGTTTCGAGTTACAAGCCAGGAGTGGAACATGTCGTTCGTGACTACCTCGGTCAAGCGGACGAAAACGAACCAGACGCATTCTACTTTGGTACTCCCGATAGAAAATTTGAGGAACGACGAGAGTCGTTGGGCTTTAGCCGTGTGACTCAACCCATGGGAATCAACACTGGGGACATCGACAACGATGGTTTTCTAGACATGTACCTTGGAACTGGTTATGTGGATTACGAAGGATTGATTCCTAATCTTATGTTCCACAACCAGCAAGGGAAGAAATTGGTCGACATTACCTTTTCAGCTCGGGTCGGACACTTGCAAAAAGGACACGGTGTTGCCTTAGCCGATTTCGATCGTGATGGTGACGTTGATATCTTTGCGGTCATGGGTGGTTGGTTTTCAGGTGACGCATTTGCAAGGGCCGCATTCGTCAATCCTGGTACGGACAATCACTGGCTCTACATTCGTTTAGTCGGAACCGAATCAAACCGATTCGGTGTCGGTTGCCGAGTCCGAGCAACACTGAAGAACAGCGACGAAACCAAACGAAACGTATATCGCTGGATGGACTCCGGAGGAAGCTTCGGAGCCAATCCACTTCGTATCCACTTGGGACTAGGCAGCAATGAATCGATCGAGGAATTGGAGGTTTTCTGGCCAAAGACCGGCAAGAGCCAAATTCTAAAAGACATCCCAGCAAATCAGTTTATTGAAATTACAGAAGGGAGCGATAGCTGGCGATCTCTAAAGTACTAAACGTCGCTCGACATCAAGTTCAGTTCGTTACGATACGAAATCAGGCAGAAACATCGAACGCAGAAAAATAAATGCGACTCATCTTTCTGCGTTCGATCTTTCTGCCCAAAAACAGGTGTTGAATCCACCATGCCCATTCAATGCAGCGTACCTATCCGGTCCATGTCCCAGGATGAATTCAGTACCCTTGATTACAAGGTCATGCAGCATGCGTTCGACTGCCAAAATTCAATCGGCAGTCTAGCTGACGAACGAGTTTATCAGGCAGACTTCGCAGCACGGCTAATTCATACCGGCTTCCACGTTGATCGTGAGGTCGAGATTTCTGTATCCCATAAATCATTTCAAAAGTCTCTCTACTTGGATCATGTCATTGATCACAGAGCAGTATATGAACTGAAGGTAGTGAAGGCGATATCCGATGCGCACCGAGGCCAACTCCTAACATACCTGAATCTCCTGAACTTGGAACGAGGGAAACTTGTCAACTTTGCCTTCCAAAAGGTCGAAGCTGAGTTCGTCAATGCAGCAATACCTTTCGTCGAAAGAAGATCGTTCACGGTTCATCGCGAGGGTTATCGTGGTCCCGAATTTTTTGTCAACTTGATTGTAGAGCTAATTCGAGACTGGGGTACGTCCTTAAGTGTAAACCTCTACGTCGAAGCCGTGACTGCGTTGCTTGGAGGTTCGGAGAAAGTGGAAGTCATGCTTCCAACGAAGCGTGCCGGAATTGAGCTTGCCTCTCAACGATTTCTGCTCGTTTCGCCGGAAGATGCATTTCAGATAACAGCGATCACTAAGCCTAACACAGGGTACGCTTCCCACCTGCAACGAGTGCTAAGCATAAGTCCTCTGAGGCAGCTGCATTGGGTAAACGTCGCTCGACATCAAGTTCAGTTCGTTACGATACGAAATCAGGCAGAAACATCGAACGCAGAAAAGTAAATGCGACTCATCTTTCTGCGTTCGATCTTTCTGCCTAATCTGTTTTGGAATCGGCCCCAGAGGAGAGAAGATGCATTTTAGATAACAGCGATCACCGAGACTAACACAGAGTACGCTTCCCACCTGCAACGAGTGCTAAGCATAAGTCCTCTGAGGCAGCTGCAT
>CANHVO010000006.1 GCA_947463915.1 Planctomycetaceae bacterium | reverse complement strand
TCCCCTTCGCGAACTTGGGCCTCGTGCCCATTGTTCGCAACATGCTTGGTGTGCTAAAAGATCAACGCTCGCTCCGCCGAGTAGCACGCCAAGCATTTGCGACTATGGCGGGACAAGCCCACCAGTCGCTCCCCTTCGCGAACTTGGGCCTCGTGCCCAATGTTCGCAACATGCTTGGTGTGCTAAAAGATAAACGCTCGCTCCGCGGAGTAGCACGCCAAGCATTTGCGACTACGGCGGGACAAGCCCACCAGTCGCTCCCCTTCGCGAACTTGGGCCTCGTGCCCAATGCTCGCAACGTGCTTGGTGTGCTAAAAGATAAACGCTCGCTCCGCGGAGTAGCACGCCAAGCATTTGCGACTACGGCGGGACAAGCCCACCAGTCGCTCCCCTTCGCGAACTTGGGCCTCGTGCCCAATGTTCGCAACATGCTTGGTGTGCTAAAAGATAAACGCTCGCTCTGCCGAGTAGCACGCCAAGCATTTGCGACTACGGCGGGACAAGCCCACCAGTCGCTCCCCTTCGCGAACTTGGGCCTCGTGCCCAATGTTCGCAACATGCTTGGTGTGCTAAAAGATCAACGCTCGCTCCGCCGAGTAGCACGCCAAGCATTTGCGACTACGGCGGGACAAGCCCACCAGTCGCTCCCCTTCGCGAACTTGGGCCTCGTGCCCAATGTTCGCAACATGCTTGGTGTGCTAAAAGATAAACGCTCGCTCCGCGGAGTAGCACGCCAAGCATTTGCGACTATGGCGGGACAAGCCCACCAGTCGCTCGCCTTCGCGAACTTGGGCCTTGTGCCCAATGTTCGCAACATGCTTGGTGTGCTAAAAGACCATCGTTAGGCGACTCACAAATCTCGCTGAATCCCTGTTATAGTATCCAATCAAGATAGGCCGCAGGGCACGAGAATTTGAATAGGCGGCGCCCATTCCACAAGATGGATGGGCCTAAAAAGGAATCGACTTCAATACGTTTCCCCTAAAACCATGAAATCAACATCCAAAAAACGATCGACCAAAGCCATCAAATTACTCTTGGTCAGCTCCGCCTTCATCCTCCAAGGATGTCGTCCCAAAAAAGAAGACTTGCCTGTTCCAGCAATGACGCCAGAACAAATGGCTCAATCGCAACTTACCGAAGAGCAGAAAGAAGCTCTGCGGGAGGCTAACGGTGGACAGTTGCCTGTCGTTCAATCCATGCCTCAGGCTCAGCAACAGCCCAATCATTTCGGCAGCCACTCCAGTTGGGGCTACAACCCATTCTTTTGGGGTTATGGCTCTGGTCGCTCGAACAACTGGAGCTCTAGTAGCTCCAGCCGGTCGAGCAGTAACTCGGGTTTTTTTAGCGGTTCGGGCTCAGGACCGGCGTCTCATTTTGGTGCCCAAAACTCAACGCAGCCCGCAGCTAGCCACTCGACCACTTCCAATTCGTCAGCCACCCATACATCAACCGCGCACACGCCAACAACGCACACCAGCTCATCCCATGTCGCGAGTTCACCCAGTGTTTCGCGAGGTGGATTTGGCGGGCATGCTTCTGCGAGTTCGTAAGCTAAGCAATGCGAAGACTCAAATCAAATCCGCGGCCGGACTGGAAGAAAACAGTCGAGTCCCAAGGCCTTCACTACCATACCTTCGATGGCGTTCTCTATTGGGATGAAAGCGCTTGCTACCATTTTGAAGAGCACGAAATCGATGCGATCGAGCAAGCGACTTATGCGATCGACGGCATGTGCCTCGAAGCAGTCGAAGCTGTGATTCGTGACGGGATGTGGGATCGGTTTGGAATCGCTCCCGTTTATCGCGATTGGATACGCAACAGTTGGGAAGTGGATAGACACACAATCGTGGGGCGATTTGACTTCGCTTACGATGGGGATGATTCACCCAAGATGCTTGAGTACAACGCGGACACACCGACGGGACTGCTCGAGGCAGCGGCTATCCAATGGTATTGGCAGCAAGACTGTTGTCCTGATATGGATCAGTTCAATTCGCTCCATGAACGACTCGTCGAAGCGTGGCAACGATTTATCGCCGAGAGCAACGGCGTTTTGTACTTTTTGTCGACGGCCGGCCACCTCGAAGACTACATGAACGTCAACTACCTCCGCGACACAGCCATTCAAGCCGGCGCTCGCACGGAGTATTTGTCGATCGAGGAATTGGGGTTCGACAGTCGCACGGAACAATTCGTGGACGCACAGAATCAAGCGATCTCGAGCGCCTTTAAACTCTACCCATGGGAGTGGATGCTCAACGAAGCGTTTGGCAAACATTTGGTCTATGCAAAAATGAAGTGGCTCGAACCACCCTGGAAGATTTTGCTCAGCAACAAAGCAATCATGGCAGTGCTGTGGGACCTCTTTCCAGATAGCCCTTATTTGTTGGAGACCTCGTTCTCGCCGATCTCCGGGGACTATGTTCGCAAGCCCTGCCAAAGTCGCGAGGGGCAAGGGGTCGAGATTCGGGTTGGTGGAAACGTGTTAGCGGGTAATCATGAGACCGATAGCGGCACGATTTATCAACGTTACAATGCGATCCGCAAATTTGACGGTCAGACGCCAGTGATCGGAAGCTGGATGGTAAATGGCTATGCCGCTGGAATCGGTATTCGAGAAGACAGTGGATTGATTACAGGAAACGACAGTCGTTTTGTGCCACACTTTTTTGGTTGACAAGCAATAGATACGGGGAACACAAGTAGATGATGTTAGCATTGATAACTGACTGGAATGCTTTTGGCGCCGCACTTTTAGCCACGGCTATCTTCGGATTGGTGGGAATCGTTCTCATGCTGAGTGGCTTCAAGCTATTTGACATAATGACCCCAAAGATCGATTTGGAGAAAGAGCTTGGAGAGAACAAAAATGTGGCGGTAGCGATCGTCGTCGCATCCGTCATCATCGGGATCGCGCTGGTCGTCTCCGCAGCGATGTCTTAGGAAAGCAAAAAATCGAAATTTGGAAGTTTGCTTGCAGCGCGTAGAAACATCGAAGTAGCAGGCACGTGCGACGGCGCGCGGTGCGTGCTTGCAACATTGGATTCTATTGACGCACGTAGGTTACGAAGAAGTATTTATTATCGGCGGTTGACTCGAACGCTTGAGGAAACTCTTTGCCCTCCAGGTCGTAACAGAGACGCATTGTCTGGGTGTCCGGTGCGTCGAAGATCGTGAGCATGGTTTTTCCGGTATTGGGGCCCTCGGTTCCCTTGATCGTCATGCGGTTTGGTGTGGTGCTAAGGTCTGTGGTAAACGTTCCTTTGTCGGTTGCGCCGCCCAAATCGACAACATACTGTTCGTTCGTGAGCGTCAGTGTAATTGCGTTAGCGGCTTCGGGGGGAAGCGGCTGCCCGGCGATGATCGCGGACTGGACTTTCCAAACGCCGTCTGTCTTTATCGCCGGGGTCGCGGCAATCGATTCGCTTGGAGTCGGTGTCTTGGGAGCAACAGTTGGCGTTGTGTCCGGAGTCGATTGTGCGGTGGTCGGCGGCAGACTCACCGAAGTATCTGCTGGTTTGCAACCGACTTGAGCAACTATCAAAAAAAGAAATAGCGCGAGTGAACAACGGGAATTGAATTTCATAGCTTGCGTGTGAGTTAGGACGGGAAATGGGGTTGGATAGACGATTGAAGATTCCATACCGCATCCATCGCCGTGGACCAAATTGTACACTAGCAACTTGATCCTGAAAGGATCGTAGACGACAGCCGGTGGTAAGCGAAGCGCCACCACCGGGACCTTGGGAGAAGACCGGTGGTGGCGTTTCGCTTGCCACCGGCTATTTTCTTTAACCGCATCGCGGTATTCAGCCCAGTGCTGAACTTACACCGGGTCGAAATGCCGGAGCGCCAGGAAAACCTTAGAACTTTTTAAGCGACTTCTGCCGTAACGATTGCAGGGAAGCGAATGCTGAACGCCGTTCCTTTGCCGACGGTGCTTTCAACTCGCACTCTAGCTTGGTGTTGGTCAACGATCTCTTTGCACGCCGAGAGTCCTAGGCCCGTCCCGCCTTTGCCGCTATCGTCTGGTCCGTTTTTCGTCGTGAAGAAGGGTTCAAAGATCTTGGGTAGGTTTTCGGCGGCGATTCCATGCCCCGAGTCTCGGACCGTCAAGACGACCGAATTGGTTTTCTTTTCGAAAGCGACTCGGATAAGAATGGTACCCACTTCGCCGATGGCTTGCCTCGCATTGGTCAACAGATTGAGCATCAAACGTTGAATCTGGTTGCCAGCAGCCAAAACATCTGGAACTTCTTCGAATTGTGTTTCGATTGCCACGCGGTACTTTTGCATTTCCCGTTCAAGCAAAACGAGTGTGTCCTGGATCAGCGGAACCAGGTTGGTTGGTTCCATCTCGCCGCTTCGATTGCGAGCTAGACCGAGGACGGTATTGGTGATTTTGGCACCACGGTTTGCCGCATCGAGGATTCGAGTGAAGGCTTTCTCTCGACTCGCATCATCTTTGTTGCGGAGGCCCATCTTTGCGTAATTAAGGATGGTCATCAACAGGTTGTTGAATTCGTGAGTCGTTGTGCTGGTTAGCTCACCGACCGCCGCGAGCCTTTCCATCTGCGCCAATCGCAATTGCAACTGACCAATCGTGGTATCCTCCGGCTCGGCTTTTTGGGGCGAGAAGTGGGGGCCGAGCTGGCTGATTTTTGGAAAGTCGGTGGAAAGGTTTTCCGGCATAAGTGGCATTCAGTTGATATGGCGGTCGAAAAGGTCAGACGCTACCGTGCCGGAAGGTCAGCCAGTGCGTTGGTCGCGACCTCCCGAATGGTCTAATTACACGATGCCCTCATCCGAATCAAGCTGGAACCAAGCGAGTATCACGATGCAAATCTTAGATCGGCTGGAGAAACTTCTAGAAATCGCCGAAAACGAGGGGATCGCGGTTCGTTGCGAGTGGCTTGGCGGAGTTCGCGGTGGGTTAGTGCGCGTTGGAAACAGGCCGATTTTGTTTGTTGACGAGTCCCTGACAGTTCCCGAGCAGTTCGAGCAGTCGCGAAACGCCCTGAATCAATTAGACTGGAGCGAAACCGAGTGGTGGGACGAAATGTGCCAACTATTGGACGTTCGAAGCTTGTAAAAACAAAGAAAAAAGCCCATTGGGCTAGTCAATTTGCGATAGAAACGTTATTTAAAGAAGCCCAAAAAGCTTTCACTTCCATTCACCATTTACAATTTCAAAGAAATTTCGAAGTCTTTGTTCGAGGAACAATCGAAAATGCAAGTTAGCGAAGAAGTTTTTTCCAAGGTCCAAGCCGCTTTGATTGACGCCCTCGGGGTCGACGATGACGAGGTGACGCCACAAGCGACGATGGTCGGTGACTTGGGCGCGGAATCCATTGACTTTTTGGACATCGTTTTCAAGCTTGAAAAAAGCTTCGGCATCAAAGTTGCCACAGAAGATCTTTTCCCGAAGGACATTTTGACCGAAAGCACCTATGTGCAAGACGGCAAAGTGACCGCCACAGGTATCGCCGAATTGAAGAAGCGAATGCCTTGGGCAGATCTCAGCAAGTTCGAAACAAATCCTCGAGTTCAAGACTTCGGCGATCTGTTAACCGTGAGCGACTTGTGCCGTTACGTGGAATCCAAGATCGCTTAATTGCGTTTGAGTAAATAAATGCGTTGGTTTTGGATAGATAGATTTATTGAATTCGTACGCAATACGCGTGCGACGACCATAAAAAACGTATCGTTTGGCGAGGAGCCAATCGACGATTATCTGCCAGGTCACCCCCATTACCCCCATTCTCTCATCATTGAGGGAATGGCTCAGACGGGTGGTTTGCTGGTATCTGAGGAAGGTGGTTTTCGCACGAAAACCGTTTTGGCCAAGGTGTCCAAAGCCGTATTTCACGAATTGATTGTTCCGGGCGACCAAATTTTTTTGACGGCTGTCGTCCAAGACAAAAAGCCGAGCGGAGCCATTATTGAGGGCACTGTTACGGTAAATGGACAAGTTCGAGCGGAATTGGAACTCTCCTTTGCCTTTCTCGACGATCGTTTCGGAGAGAAGGGCCTGTTTCCTCCCGAAGATTTGCTGCGAACGCTACGTATTCTCAAGCTGTTCGATGTTGCTGTAGATCAAAACGGGAATAGAATACATGCGCCTGAGCACATGCTCGAGGCTGAACGCCAAGCGGCGCGAGGTATTATACAGAGTCGCGCGATCTCGCAATCCAAGCCAGCCTGACTTGGATTGGCTATCGCTGGCGAGTTTTGGTTATAATTCCATCCGCAATCGCTTTGGGTTTGATTTTTGCAGACACCACATTTGGGAGTGATTGCGTTGATGCGCCGTCGTGTTGTAGTAACTGGAATCGGAATGGTTAATCCGCTTGGTCATGACGTCCAAACGGTTTGGTCCGCACTTAGGGAAAGCAAAAGCGGGGTGGGGCAGATCTCCGTCTTCGACCCAACCGGCTACCCTACAACGATCGCTGCCGAAGTTAAAGACTGGTGTATTTCTAAAGCGGGCGAAGACGCTGCCGTTTGGAAGAACCGAGGCCGACATACTCGTTTTGCGATTGGAGCTGCCAAACAGGCCATGGCTCAATCGGGACTTCTCGATTCCGGATTAGCACCGACCCGACTTGGAGTCTACATGGGAGCCGGCGAAGGCAACCAAGATTTCCCGAATTTCACCAATATGATGGCTGCCGGCGTTCAAAATGGTCCTTTTGACTTGGCCGCATTTTTGAGACGAGGCCGACAGGTCTTAAACGTCGAAGCCGAATTGGAACAAGAACCAAACATGCCTTCTGCTCACTTAGCAGCCATGTTCGATGCTCAAGGGCCAAACAGCAATTGCTTGACAGCATGTGCCGCGAGCAGCCAAGCGGTCGGTGAAGCAACGGAATTAATCCGTTGTGGCGATGCCGATGCCATGATTGCAGGTGGGGCTCACAGCATGATCCACCCCTTTGGCTTGACAGGCTTTAGCTTGTTGACAACCTTGTCGCAACGCAATGACGATCCGACCAAGGCCTCTCGTCCTTTCGATAAAGATCGCGACGGATTCGTGCTCGGCGAAGGGGCGGCCATTGTCATTCTTGAAGAATACGAACACGCCAGAAAACGTGGCGCTGCGATCCTAGGTGAAGTGCTCGGATACGGCAGTACGGCTGACGCTTATCGTATCACCGACATCCATCCTGAAGGCCGAGGAGCAATTGGATGCATGCGAAATGCCATCGCAGACGCGAAATTGAACCTGGACGAGATCGGCTACGTCAATGCTCACGGCACGAGCACCTCGGTCAATGATCGTACTGAAACGCTTGCTTGCAAAGGCGTGTTTGGCGATCGTGCTAGACTGACACCTGTATCGAGTACCAAGAGCATGATGGGACACTTGATTGCAGCTGCGGGCGTGACCGAGATGATCGTTTGCATGATGGCCATTCGCGATGGTGTTTTGCCTCCAACGATCAATCAAGAAACAGCAGACCCAGATTGCGATCTAGACTATGTAGCCAATGTCGCTAGGCCAGCTAAGATCAAGGTTGCCTTGAATAATAGTTTCGGTTTTGGTGGGCAAAACGTGACATTAGCTGTCGGTGCCTTGAGAAACGGCTAAAGCACATGTTCAACGACACAACTCTTTTGGCCTACATCGACGAATCCTTGCCAGCGGACGTAATGGCTCGTATTGAGGCGGCGTTGCGAAATGATGAGTCGCTGCGACAACAGCTTGGGCTAGTGATCTCGCGACGCGACAGCGGCGTCCATAGTGTTGGCGATATTTGGCGAAGACATCGGCTGAGTTGCCCAAGTCGCGAAGATCTAGGCAGCTACCTTCTTGGCGCCATGATGGACGATCAAGCCAATTACATTAAATTTCACCTGGAGAAGATTGGCTGCCGTTTTTGCCAGTCGAATTTGGACGATTTGTCCGAGAGCCAACACCGCGACGCGGTAGTGGCCAGACGAAAAAAGTATTTTCAGAGTAGCGTGGGGCGTTTGCGTCCTGAGGGGCGAGGCTAAGCGATGCGCGTTGGACATATCATCAAGTTGATTCCAGAACGAAAGTTCGGCTTCATCAAAACCGATCACTTTCGGGACGATGTCTTCTTTCACTTCTCCGCGCTTCGAGGCGGCCTGCAGGGGCGACTGCTCGAGGAGAACCAAGAAGTTGAGTTTGAAATCAATGAGATCTTGCGACTGGATGAGCAAAAATTAGAGGCGACGATCGTGCAGACTCCCGCGCGCCCGCTTTCCAAGACACTCGACGAAAAATTGATTCGCGAACTGCAAGCTTCGCATCATCCAAGAGCTCGCCAACGGAAACCAACGTGGCGTGAGAAATCAGGGCCCAAGGAAGAGCTGGAATCGAATCCTGAGTCGAATCCGCCCGAGTCGATGGCTGACTGAAATCTGCAAAACGGCGTCTATTTGAGCCTGGATGTGTCGCCCTCCGGGCTCAATACAAGGAACATTCAGGACCGGTGGCTTACGCCACCGGCAGGGATATGCCGCCCTCCGGGCTTTCAGGGATATGCCGTCCTCAAGGCTTTGTCGGCGTATCGTAAGGGCTGCTCGTCTAGTTGACTAAGTACGTCGAGATGATCCCGCTTACTACTTTTCATCAAGCTTTGCTTTGATGCTCTCAATGAGTTTCTCGATCTCCACATTCCCCGCTGACTCCGATCGGATCTTGTCGAGTGCTTCGAGTACACCTTCTAGGGCGGGTAATGCAGGTGCACTTGGTGCTGTCGGAATGCTCGGCACGGCAGCAACGCTCGGCACGGCAGCAACGCTCGGCACGGCCGGGACGCTCGGTGCAGCAGGGACACCTACTATAGCACGGACGCTTGGTGCTGAAGGTACGCTTGGTGCTGAAGGTACGCTAGGAGTAAGGGGCACGCCAGCGACGGCACGCGAGAGTGGCTTGCCCTCGACCATCGCTCCCTTCACGTTTGGGAAAAGATTCATCTGACCAGGGTCGCGAGGTTTGCGATCTGCCAGAACTACAGGCGGATGATCCTGAAGGTAAGACTTGATTGATTCATAGACCTCTGGGTGTGCCTGTGCAAACTCTTTGCGACTTTCGGCGACATAGCTCCTCTTCTCTGAATTCCCCACGGTATTATCTTGAATCTCGACGCGAAAGGTCCCCTTGGCATCTTGATGAATGAGTATCGTTCGGGATTTGGAAGTCACCGCCATGGTCATCGTTCGCTTGCCATCCACCGTATTGATAGTTTTGGAAACGCTCTCCTGATTCTTTTGGCCAGGGCTACTGCTGGCACTCGCCGAACTTCCTGAACCAGAAGAACCTCCCGTACCCGC
Organism: Planctomycetaceae bacterium; assembly: GCA_947463915.1. Classification (GTDB taxonomy): domain Bacteria; phylum Planctomycetota; class Planctomycetia; order Pirellulales; family Pirellulaceae; genus JBKCUI01. Next base: position 53,141 of record CANHVO010000006.1, on the reverse strand, counting down.
AGAACTCGATGACGAACTTGCGATGCTACCATTACCGGCGGAGACACTAAACGATTCGCCAACTGGTTGCCCCGCTGTGATCACGCCAGTCACAACCACGCTGTCAGAGGAACTGCTCGAGCCGACTTGCAGGTTGGACTCAACCTTCGCTTCCGAGTTCGACTTGGCCTTCTTCTTTTGCTTGGGCTCGTCATCGCTCGCGAAGCCCCATGGCAAAAGCGAAGCACCAACAACGCAACCAGCAGCGCCAAGCGACAATCTTCTCAACCAAACGTGACTTTGCTTTCGAAACTTCATAGCATTCAACCTTGCTGAAAGAGAACGGAAAGAACCGGAACCAGCCATGGCAACAAACGTTGCCGAGGCCGCCCATCGGCTTCTGGAATCGAGAAGACCGACAAGTAAATTTGCATAACCAATGCGATCGACACGTGCTCGATCGATCGTGTAAGCGTCGCAGGCCATTTCCAAGGCGATGCGATACCGCTTATTCATCAACCAAATCAAAGGAAAGAAAAACAACCAGGTGGACACGAGTGCCGCTAGAGCGTTCCATTGCAGATCTCGGCGAACGAAGTGCCCCAGCTCATGAGCCACCGCCATCCTGCACGCTTCTTTGCCATAGCACTGGCGAAAGTCAAAGGGCAACACGATGCAGGTGCGGCGATCCCACACAAGACATGGGCTGCAATCGAGCATCACCAAAACCAGCTCAGGCCCCTTGCGAATCCCCAGCTCGTTTAGGACAGACCGATAGAGCATGGCAGTCCCCGAATCAGTTGGTACCGTCGCTTTTCGCAATCTCACAAGAAGACTGCGATACCTTGAAAAAGCAAGCGTAGCTAACCCAAGGGCTCCAACAATCCACACGATCGCAAGAACCATAGGTAAAGCCGGCCACCGCTGGCTCATTGGAGCCACAGACGCCTGAGGCGAAAGCTGGGGGAAACCTTCAGCGTAGTTCGATTGTGGATTAGCTGGAACTAAATCGTGCGCAGAGAAATCCGAAGCGGACATGCCAATGGTCATGGCGGATTCGGTCGACGGCCTGGACCAAAAGTTGGCTGCAGCAGGTAGAGAAACGACGGTGAACGAGCAAAAAAGCAAACTTGCCAGTTTGATATACAGCAGCCGCCATAGCCAGGAGCGTTGAGTGGCGGCCAAGGATTGGCAAACTCGGTCGATCAGCCAAAAAACAAGGATGGCAACTCCGCCTAGTAGGATGGTTCGAGCGATCGAGCTAAGCCAAGCCTCGGAGAGCCATTGAAAAAAGTAGGTCATCTGGGTGAGTCCTTTTCTGACGGAGTGCTATCAAGCTCTCGCACGATCTTTTTCAGTTTGGCGACTTCCTCGGGATCGAGATCCTTGGCATCGTTCAAGTAGGCAGCAAACGGAGCGAGCGAACCGCCAAGAACTCCCTGGACGAAGTCTTTGACGAGCCCTTCGAGGACGCTCGATGCAGAGCGCTTGGGACTGTAGTGAAAAACGCCATCGATCTTCTTGCGAGTCAAGAATCCTTTTTCCTTCAGGCGATCCATCATGGTCAAGACGGTTGTTCTTGCGAGTCCGGCCTTCTTTTCCCAATGGTCAGCCACTTCGCGAACGGTCGCCGGATGCCGTTCGTCGATGTACTGGAGCAATTCCAGTTCTGCCTTGCCTAACGTTTTCGCTTTCGAAACCATTCGAACCATCCCGTGCACAAATTGTTTTTGGAAACCCGACGCGTCAGCGAGGAACTGCATCGCCATGCTCGCTCAAATGTCACTTGCTTGTCAAAACGCACGTGACAAGGCACCTGACTACACCTGTAGGCATCTTAAGAAAGACTACTGAGGTAGTCAACCGAGTTTTTGAAAAATTCTTTTTTCGAATTGTGCATCTCGGTGATGTCGCACATTGAATTTGGTGTGTATTCCTCCCACTCGCCCCGCTTCGGATCATGTGAGGACGGCTGGGGCTTGACCCCACCGTCCGCAGTTTTGGAGTTCTAGATTCACGCCGCTCGCTTGCCTCCGAATTCGGAGGTGTCGTTTTCATCTCGAGGCCCATTAGAACACCAAAGCGTTGTTCGGTCGGGTCAAGCCCGAGCCGAACAATACGACAGATCCAAACGACACTTTGGGCAAAAGTAGCTCGACTTGCCAGAATTCAGTACGTTCTGAATTCTGGCGAATCCAGCTACGGAAATCTTCAGCCTGCGCTCGCCTTATAGGCGAACAGTAGCCGCTCCAACAATGATGAAATCGTATAATCTCATCTGTTAGCCCCCTTCGAAAATACTCACCATCGCCTGTTGAAGTCGCGGTAGGTCGTTGGCAATCAGAATTGCCGCAATCCCAAAGAGTACGAAGCTGATATTCAGCCAGAGTATTGCCTGAGGTGTTTGTCTGATTCGTGCCGATGCCAGTTTGTCGACCAAGAGACGCTCCAACGTAAACCATCCTGTTAGGTTTTGTTGTTTTCCAGCAGCATGGATTTGCGACACGCCTCGCCCGGCTTGCTCTAGGCACGCTCGCACTCCCAATTCCGGCAACTCCAGCAGATCGCCAAGCCATTCCGAGCGGATCTCTTCTTTCTGCAACATGTCGCACACTTGCTCACGAAGCTGACTGTGGTCGAGCCCATAGACCACCAGCTTTGGAGTTGTGTTCAATGCCAGAAGCATCAAGACAAACAAGTACAACGCGATCAGAATGATCCAAACCCAACCACCCAGCAGGGAGTAAGCCGCACGCGGGAAGAAAAGTTCGATTGGGCCAATAGCAATAAGTCCAATGACCGCGAAGCCTAGCAGGATCAAGTCCATCGCGCCGCTCAGTACGGTTGGGCATGACCGAAGCCGAAGCAGCCCAAGGACGTTGGCGTAAGCGGCGAGGGGCAACAAAGCTATCGCGAATCGAAGCAGATCAAGCATGAACAGGTTTGTTGTTAAGAGCGGCCCGTGTGGCTTGTAGAACGCGAGTTTGCATTTCGTTGAAGTCCCCTTCGACGAAGGCTCCTGCGGCGGCTCGGTGCCCGCCTCCGCCAAACGTTCTCGCCAATTCGTTGCAGTCAACGTGGCAACGCGAGCGAAAGCTTACTTTGAAACCACCCTTGAGTTGCTCGATCATGATGAACGCGACTTTGACACCGACAATAGCCAATGCCAAATTGATGGCATCCTCGGTGTCGCTCGCTAGGGCTCCAGATTCCACGAAGTCTTCTTTGCGAACAAACGTATGAGCTAACAGGCCGGCATTTTCAACTTGAATGCGAGAAAGAATTCGCCCGCGAAGTCGGACTCGTCCGAGCGTATCGCGTTCGTACAAATCGCTGTAGATGGAAGATGGGGATGCGCCGCAGTCCACGAGGTCGCCGATGACGCGATAAGTATCGCTGGTCGTTGAGTTGAATCGAAACCAGCCGGTGTCCGTTGCAATGGCAGCGTATAGGGCGGTTGCCATAGGCCGCGTGATGGGTACGCCGGCGTGTTTGGCAAGCAGGGCGACCAAGTGACCAGTAGCTTCGGCGCTGGTGTCTTTGAAGAATTGGGCACCCAAATCATCTTCGCCAACGTGGTGGTCAATAACGATTTTGGTTCCTTCGAAGCGTCGCATGACTTCTGCCATCGGCCCCAACTGGGCCCAAGCGCTTGTGTCCAGAACGATCAGGCAATCGCCCTCGACGTCGGCGCCGAGAATGTTTTCGCCGATGACTCGAATGCTGCCGGTCGGATCAAGAAACGACAGGATTGGTGGGGTTTGGTGACCATTGACAATCACAACCTCTTTACCCATGGCTTCCAAAATCCCAGCCATTCCAAGTTCGCTGCCGAGGGCATCGCAATCCGGTCGAATGTGGCTCGTCAGCACAAATCGATCATGTTTGCGGATAAGCGAAACAAGGGTATCCCAATCTATCGTCATTTCCAAAGCTTTTCATTCTGAGGTTTGCGTCTGCCGACGCAGTCGTTTTAGTTTCCGCCCATTATAGCGGCGTATTGACGGAACGGACAAAGGCCAACGGTTTTGCCTTCAAAATGACCTCGTATTGTTCTTTGGTTACAGTAGGATTGGAGTTTGATAGTTCTAAGCCCTGCCGTGGGATAGGCTTCCAGCCTGTCTTACGAGAGCTGTCTGCCAATGCAAAAAGTCCGACAGGCTGGAAGCCTATCCCACATAATGTTCTCCGAAATATCGAATATTCATGATCGCTCATGCTACAGCCGCTCACGTCGAACAGTTACCGAGCGGCTTGACTTCGGCGGTCGCTTTTGAGCGAATGAAGCATCTGCCTAACTGCTGCTGGCTGGACAGTGCCTTGGTTGGCGACAAGCAGTCTCGATACAGTTTTTTGGCGGCTGATCCAATCGATATTTTGACGGTGGATAGGGTTGTTGCCGATCCGTTGGCCAAGCTGGAGCAGTGGCTTGCGCGGTTTCAGTCGATAACGATCCCAGGTTTACCGCCGTTTCAAGGTGGTGTGGCCGGCTTTATGGGATACGAACTGGGGCGATGTTTTGAGCGTGTCCCGCCGGCCAAGCACAATGAATTCGAATTGCCTTTGGCGACGCTGGGGCTTTACGATGTCGTGTTGGCTTGGGACCACAGCACCGGAGAGAGCTGGATTATCTCTCAAGGGTTTCCTGAATCGTCCAGCGTTCGCGCCCGTCTCGAACGAGCCAAACAAAGATGCAAAGAGTTTCTCGGCTTGTTATCACAAGATAAGGTAGAGCATGCGACGATCTCGCACCGGACGAGTTCTCCTCCAATGCATCAAGTGCATGCGATGGCACACGGACTGACAGCACCTCAGTTTGAAACGCGGCTTGGAGGCGGCTGGTTGGGTAACTTCGATAGTTGTGGCTTTCGCGAAGTGGTTCAAAAAGCACGCGACTACATTTATGCGGGCGATATCTTTCAAGTCAACTTGTCGCAGCGACTGCTTTGCCCTGCGCGATGTGACTCCGCTGCGTTGTATCAAAAGCTTCGTCAAGTCAACGCAGCCCCCTTTGCGGGCTACTTTGATCTTGGGACATCACAAATCATAAGCGCTTCACCCGAGCGGTTCCTACAAGTCAAAGAGCGTTGGATCGAAACGCGACCGATCAAGGGAACGCGCCGCCGGACAGGGGACGCGGCCCTCGATTCAAAAATCGCCGAAGAGCTTAAGTCGAGCGAGAAAGATCGCTCTGAGAACATCATGATTGTGGATCTCCTCCGCAATGATTTGTCGCGAGTGTGCGAAATCGATTCCTTGAATGTGACCCAACTGTGCGATGTGGAAGCCTTTCCGTATGTCCTCCATTTGGTGAGCAGTATTCGAGCTCGATTGCGAACCGATGCGACGGTTACCGAGTTGGTGGCTGCGATGTTCCCAGGTGGCAGCATTACCGGTGCTCCCAAAATCCGCGCGATGGAGATCATCGCCGAGCTTGAACCGACCGTGCGCGGTCCTTATTGTGGTTCGCTGGGGTACTTTAGTTCCGACGGCAGCATGGACTGGAACATACTCATTCGTACCCTAACCGCTTCAAGAGGCTGGTGGCAGTTCCAAGTGGGAGGAGGAATCGTTGCGGACAGTGTTCCGGAGCACGAAGAGGAAGAGACTTGGACCAAGGCAGCAGGCTTAGTCGCCGCGATCAACGCATCGATCTGAAAACACCCCACCGACTCAGAAAATGCATCACATCATTGCCACTCTTTTATCTTTACTTATCTTTGGTTTCGAATTCGTTTTATCTTTCCCCGCTTTATCTTTTTCGTCGCGTCGGCTTATGTTTTTTGTTACTATTTGTTGGGCAATTTAACTGAGAACACGCTCCAAAAAACACCCGATCTTGTAGTAAGGCCAAAATGACCATTTCGAAAGCTGCCAAGAAGAACCGAATTCGCAAAAAGGAATTCCAAAAAGTTTGTCGATTGGCTAGTCGGAAGCTTCGATATGAGACTTTGGAAGAACGGCGTGTGATGGCTGGTGAGATTGCACAGCTAACGTACGAATTCTATGCCCTCAACACAGACGGAACGACGGGTAGGAATCTTGACCCGAATCCGAATGATACCCAGCTGGAGGCAAACGTTCAGCTCGGAGAAAAATTCGTTGTAAGGACTCTAGTGAGAGATTTGCGAGAATCGCCTCAGGGCGTCTTTAGCACCATGTCCGACTTCAATTACACCAATTCGGATGGTTCTGCGGCGGAAAAGATTAAGGTTCAGTGGGGTGAATCCAACACGATTTCATTCAGTAATGGAGCCAAGGCCGGTACCTTTCAATTGCGGTATGGGGCCAACACCACATCCAATATCTCGATGGGACTGCGAGAGGAACCTTCCGGGTTCATCGTAGTGGACCGGAATCTCACAGCGTCGAACATTCAGGCTGCTATAGAAAATCTCCCCAATATAGGTGTCGGAAACGTTCTTGTAAGAGCCCGGAATGATACGTTGTATGGTGTTTCCTTCCGAAACGCCCTCGCACGTACCGACATTCCCAATCCAGAATTAGTTAGCAATTCGCTGACAATTTCGGCAAGCAACCCCGCGCCGGTTTCCGTGACCGTGACGGGGGTGGATAACCCTTCACCTTCGACACCATTGGTTCTAGAAGCGGCACTCAACAAAACGCCGGTCCCAAGCCAAGTCCCCTTATACAATGGAGGGATCTTTGGACGCCTAGTGGACAAGACGGCGTCCATACCCGGGAATCGTGTTTTGGAAGGCGTAGGAGGCATCAGTTCTGCTACCTCAATTCCAGCCCAAGTTGCCGGAAACTACTTCGCAGCAGAAGACAAAATCTTCGTTGCATCCGAAGCAGGTACTATCAATATTCGCCAAACGATTCGGACCGCGGCTCCGGGTGAACCCAGTAATGGAATGACCATGTATGGAGGCTTCGCTGAACTGAAAGCCGAACAAGTGATTTTGCCGACAGCGAAGATCATCGTGACCGTGCCTCCAGGTGGCTATCGCAACCCCTCGAATCCGTTGGATGTCAACAATGACGCATCGGTGGACCCGCTCGACGCATTGAACATCATCAATTTATTGAATGCCAAAGGAGCCTCGATCTCGGTTGTGGGACTACCTGGGCCACCACCGTTTTATGACGTTGACGGCGATGATCTCGTCACACCGCTAGACGTTTTAAAAGTCATAGACTATCTGACATTTGGGGGGCCGTTTGATGGCAATGGCGGTGGGGCGGCCCAGCTTTCCTACGGCTTTTTTTCATTGAACGGCAATAACCTTGATCCCAATCCGAACGACGCGATATTGGAGGCAACAGTTAGCCCAGGAGAGCAGTTTATCGTACGAACGTATGTAAAGGACTTGCGAGCCAATCCAATCGGCGTATTCAGTGTGTACTCCGACTTTAATTACATAAACGCGGATGGGTCAGCGCCAGCCAAGATCGTATTTGATCGTACTGCTTCATCAATCGAGTACACATCGGGTGCCTCTGGAAATCTAGTCGACCTCACAGCTACGGTACCAGGAAAACGAGTGCTGCAAAAAGTCGGTCGATTTACCAACCGCTTTTCTTTCGCAAGTGAAGCGGCTGGGACATTTCAGCCGGTATACGACACGCTCTTTACCGCCCGAGACACCGGAGTTGTTCGGATTTCGCTGACCCTTTCGCAGCCAGGAAACGAGAAACTAGGCGTATCTATGTTTCTTAGCTCGGGCAATTATTTGTCGGACAGCCAAGTTGTCTTACCAAATGCTACCCTCACCATCCGTGAGGGATTGGTCGCAACTAGTGATAGTTTTTCCATAATGGAAGATGCGGGATCCAAGACGTTTGACCTAACGACAAACGACGTAGATCGCTCCGGAACATCACGCGGAATTATTGCGGTAACACAGCCCTCTGTCGGAGGTATTGTTCGCTTTCAAAGCAATAGTTCGACCATCGATTTCGTCCCCGCAGCAAACTTCTATGGCAAAGTGACTTTCACTTACACAGTGCGAAACAATCTTGGAGATCAATCTGTAGGCACTGTGACTATCGATGTGCTTCCGGCCAATGACGTCCCGACCCTCAATCCGATCTCAAATCAGACTCTGTCCCGAAACGCATCCTTGCAAACCGTCATTATTAATGGAATTAGCGATGGGCCAGGTGAATCTGGACCCGTCGCCATTTTCGTCAGCAGTAGCAACCCTTCACTCATTCCGAATCCTACGCTGACCTACGTATCTCCAAACGCCTCGGGTTCCATTGCCTTTACACCGGTCGCCGATAAGTTTGGCGCATCGGAAATTGTTGTTTTGGTACAAGATCAAGCGGGACTGCAAACGAGGCAATCGTTTACCGTCGTTGTCACACCTCCGGCTCGGGGATATCAAAATCCGATAAATCCACTCGATGTAAACGGGGATGGAAGTGTAAGTCCACTTGACTACCTAACCGTCATCAACTTATTGAACTCAAGGGGGGCATCGACATCGGTCCTAGGTTTGCTAGGACCACCAAACTACTTCGACGTCGATGGAGATGACTTGGTAACGCCACTGGATGCTTTGAAGATAGTGGATCAGCTCAATGCCTCTCCAAGCAGCAGTTCGCCGCCATTGCTAGCTGAGTTGACCTATGGTTTCTATTCCAAAGACGGTCGGAATTTGGATCCCAATCCGAATGATGGCAAGTTGGAAGCAATCGTTGGGCTAGGGGAACAGTTTATCGTCCGGACCTTTATTCGCGACTTGCGAGTGGACCCGAGAGGTGTGTTTAGTGCGTATACGGATTTCAACTACACCAATAGCGATGGTTCCAATGCAGCGAAGATCGCCTTTGAAAACACATCCTCCTCTTCCGATTACTCCCATGCAGCGAACAGCAAATTAGTCGATCTAACGGCCTCGAAGGCTGGCCAGCGTGCATTACAAAAGGTAGGGAGAACGTCGAATCGCACGGTTTTCCCCGCTGCGATGGCAGGTAGTTCAATCGCAGCTTACGACACCCTGTTTACGGCGGTTGGGCTCGGTTCGATTCAATTGGAACAATCCATCTCAACACTGGATAGCGAGCGATTGGGAATTTCGATGTTGGGAGGAGACGGCCAGTATTTAACGCAAAGTCAAGTCGTTCTCCCCTCTGCAACCATCGCGATTCGAAATGGCATCGAGATTTCCTCGCCCATGACAAATTGGGTAAGCCCAACTACCCCAACAACATCCAGCTTTGTCGTGAATGCGGCAAAGCCAGGTTTCGTGGATGCCTGGGTCGATTTCAACAAAGACGGTGATTGGGACGATCCAGAAGATCAGGTTTTGACCAAAATTGCGGTGGCAACGGGTAGAAACATAATTCCATTCACGATACCGAAATCAACAGGGACAAGTGACCGGAATGCGCGTTTTCGCTTGAGCAAGGTCGGAGGGATGACTCCCAATGGAACGTTGCAAGAGGGAGATTTTAGCAAGGATATCCCGGTCCGTTTCGATGGTGGCAGTACTTCGTTTCCAAAACTTTTTGTGGACGAACTGGGAGCACATGAAATAAGAATTGCAGATGGGAAAGTTACCATTTCCGTTGCGGGAACCGCCGTGTGGAGCGTTTCAGCCAACGAATTAACGAAGCTCTCCAGCTTGGACAAAAACGGTAACATCGTCTCCGAATTACATGATTTCTCAAGTGCATTTCCAGGGGCGATAAACTACAACGAGTTGAATTCGACGGTTGAACTAAAGGTCACGACAAGCAATCTGAACCTGACAAACTACGGTACAGGAAACGTCCAAGGGGTTCAAACCATCGATCTTCGGCAATCAGGTGAAAACATTCTTTCACTCAAGGAAACGGACGTTCAGTCGATCAACAGTCAGAAAAAGCTTAAGGTGGTTATGAACGTGGAGGATGCTCTTTCAACACCTAACATTTGGTCCGCGCAGACAGGTCGAATCGAGAACAATGCTTGGGTCCAAACCTATACCAATGTGGACAAAGATACGAATGCTGTTAGCACTTTGGAAGTCGTCAGTGCGCGACCCTGGCGCAACGAAGTATCGCGACTAGATGCCGATGGAGATAAAACCATCTCTCCATTGGATGTATTGGTCCTCATTAATGCAATCAACGCCGATGTTTTCCCAACCGGCACACTTCCGCCTCGACAAACGACCTCCCCGTCGGGATTTTACGACACCGATGGCGACAACTTCCTGAGCCCCTTGGATGTTCTTCAGGTCATCAATCGAATCAATCTCGGAGCCAATGGCGGCGGCAGCGGTGCCAATGGCGGTGGCGAAGGCGAAAAATGGCAAGCAACTGACCTGCTCTTTGCGATGGGGACATTCACTGCGGACCAAGATGATCGATTACCTCAAAGGCAATCGCGAACACCGAGCACAGCAATTCGGCATTTACGGAAATCAACTTAGTGTGAAATTGAAGTACGGATCGACTATCCGAAACGATGTTTCTCAGTCGGTTCTTTCGTTGACGTGGGATCAACGGTACGAAGTTTCAAAAACTGGAGTCCTACCAATGTAAGATACGCCGGGTTGAGATACAGGTATCGTCTCCATAGTCTTCGCGGTTCCGACATCAGTCGAAACAACCACTCAAGGCCATTGTTTTGCATCCAGGCTGGAGCTTGCGGAAGCGTGCCAGCGTGGAAAGGGAATGCCGCACCAACGGCAAAGACCGGCATGTTCAATTGATCGCCAAGTTCATAGGCCCAAATTTCTTGGCGTGGGCACCCTAACCCGACAAACGTGATTTTGGCTCCGCTGGCCTTGATTCGCTGAACCATCTCCGCGTTCTCGGCCTCGTTGAGCTTTCGGAACTGAGATGGCTCGCAACCGGCGATGAGGATGTTGGGAAACTTGGCCTTAAGGTTGCCAATCAACTTTTCAAGCGTTTCGCTTTGAGTACCAAAGAAATACAGCGGCAAGCCTTCGTTTGCGGCAGCTTCGCATACTTTGAGCATTAAGTTTGGACCGTAGACCCGATCCTCTAGGCCAGCCTTGTGGAGCAAATTCACGCACCATTTCACGGGCATTCCATCAGGCACGACGAGATCAAGGCTGTTCAGTCGGTGGCGATGCTCTGAATCCAATGCCCCTGTCATCACGCCATGAACGGCCAAGGCAGTAACCGTGAGACGCCTGGATTGCTTTGCCGAGTCAACGAACTGCCCCACCGCGGCTTCGTAGTCGATCGCGTTGATGTTTACGCCCAGAAGATTCTTTTTGCCGAGATCGATCATAACTTGGGTACGAAACAGTTCCAAATGCACGCAATCAACATATTCAGAAACGAACGGATTTTAGCTTAATCGGAGGGCAGGGATTCGCGAGTTCGGAGCGCGTGCGAGAGTTGCGTAATTGAAATAATCAGCGTCTTTTTCCCTACAATCGTCTTCTTCGCCCCTCATCGTTGGTCGCAGCCGCGACAATCCCATGCGTTTCCCTGTCGTGTAGCGAAAGTCGTCAAGACTTTCGGTAGCATAGCCTAAGCGACCGAAACTCTTGACGACTTTCGCTACAAAATGCTTCACAGCTTTCCCCTAAAGGGACAGGGGAGTAAAGACAAAAAGCTGCGAGGCTGAGCCTCCGGTGGAGTATCTGCCCAGGCAGAGCCTAGGAACCAGCGTGTTATTCCATCAAGAAAACTTCAGCACACCTTTGCTGTCGCCGAAGCTATCCGCTTTAACTCCGACTTGATTGAGCATCCACAAATAGAGATCACATAGCGGGGTGTCTTTTGGAAATCGCCAGTGCGATGCCTTTTTGATTTTGCCACCCGCCTTGCCGGCCATGATGATCGGAAGATCGTCGTGGTTGTGCCGATCCCCATCCGAGATACCACTTCCGTAGATAATCATGCAGTTGTCTAGCAACTTGCCACCACCCTCTTCGACGTTGGCAAAATGGTCTAGCAAATAGGCGAAGTGCTGCATGTGGAACAAATTGATCTTTTGCACTTTGGCTTGTTTCTCTTCGCTCTTGCCGTGGTGCGACAAGTCATGGTGCCCCTCGGGAGCCCCGATCTCTGGATAGCCTCGGTTGTTGCCTTCGTTCGCCATCATGAACGTCAACACTCGCGTCGAATCGCTTCGAATGGCAATGGCCGCCATGTCCAACATCAATTTGCAGTGCTCGCTCCAGTCGCGTGGTACACCTGCAGGTCTTGGGAAGTTGGGGATGCCGTCTTCACCCACTCGCAGCTTGTCCGAGTTGACCAACCGATTCTCAACTTCGCGCACCGCGTACAGGTATTCGTCGAGCTTTCGCTTATCGGCAATACCAAGTTTCTTCTGCAATGCGCCGGCATCTTCTTGAACGAAGTCCAAAACGCTCTTGCGTCGCTCTACACGCGCGGCTCGGTTCTTTCCTTCGCTAACATTGTCTCCATTGCCGAACAACCGATCGAAGACCGCGGACGGATCGTTTTCTTTGGCCAACGGACTGTTTTCGTTTCGCCAGGCCAAGTTGCTTGAATACGCACACGAGTATCCACTATCGCAATTCCCAGCTTGAGCGGACCCCTCAAGTCCCATTTCCAAAGATGCAAATCGAGTCTTCGAACCGATGACTTGAGCGGCCACTTGGTCGACCGAAATACTATTCTTGATGTCGGCACCGTTCGTCTTCTTTGGATGCGCACCAGTTAAAAACGAAGCTCCAGAACGAGCATGATCACCGGCGCCGTCCTCGTGTGCTCGCGCACCATCCAACGTTAGCCCCGTGAACACCGAAACATATTCCCGATGTTTGGCCAATGGCTCCATCGTTGCTGACAGGGCATATCCAGCACCCTCGACAGCCGGCGTCCAAGCTGGCATGTGAGCACCGTTCGGAACCATGAAGAACATGGTGCGCAACGGTGCCGAAGGGGCTGCGGCTGCAACGCGTCCCACTGGAAGCATGGCATCCAACAATGGCAAGCTCATGGCTGTGCCGAGGCCACGTAAAACGGTACGGCGAGATAGTCGTTGTTGGGTCATAGTTCGTCGCGAACTCCTTTGCGTTGAAACGGATCGCTGATCACGATTTGGTAAATGAGAGTTGAGAACTTGTAGTCGTCTTGAACGAGTGCAACTTGGATTTTGTCGATGGCACATCGATCGTAGTATTCGAGTCCGCGCCCCAGTCCATACACTAGCAGTTTTTCAGCCAGGCACCGGGCAAATTTATCGGCGTTTTTGCCACTAATGTTTCGGATCAAGTCGGCGGGTCCTTTGATTTTATCGCCACCTGGCAGTTCGCCCGACGTATCAATGGGTTGCCCAAAATCGAGGGTTCGCCAACGACCAATGGCATCGTAGTTTTCCAACGCCATTCCAATCGGGTCCATCAATTTGTGGCAGGAAGCACAAGCTGGATCAGCGCGATGCTGCTCCATGCGTTGACGTAGCGTACCCGTCAGTTCGGCTTTATCTAATTCTGGCACGCCGGCTGGTGCAGGAGGTGGAGGCGTTCCAAGCAAGTTATCCAATACCCATTTGCCTCGCTTGACAGGGCTCGTCCGAGTCGGATTGCTGTTGACCGCGAGAATCGATGCGTGGGTTAAAATCCCAAGTCGCTTGTGCCCCTTAGTCGAAACCATTCGGAACTCGTCCCCCTCAACACCCGGCACACCATAAAACTTAGCGAGCTTGCCGTTCATATAGGTGTAGTCCGCATCGAGCAATCGCATAATGCTCTTGTTCTCACGCATCACATTCGCAAAAAACAAATACGTTTCACGACGCGTTAAGTCACGAATCTCTTCGTTCCACTGTGGAAACTGGTTGGCATTAGGAACAAATTGATCGAGCTTGCGAAGTGTCAGCCATTGCCCCGCAAAGTTCTCAACGAATGCACTCGACCGCTTGTGGTTGATCATGCGATCAAGCTGTTGTTTCAAGACGACAGGGTCACGCAATTGTTTTTTGTGTGCGACGGTTAGTAGCTCTTGATCCGGCATCGAGCTCCAAAGAAAGTAACTTAGGCGAGTGGCTAATTCGAAGTCTGTCAACAATGGAAACTGGCCAGCGACTTGAGGCGAAGGCTCTTCGACTTTAAATAGAAAACTCGGCGAAACCAGAATCGCTTGCAGCCCGGCTTGCAGGCCTCCTTCATAGGATTCACCGGACTCAACAACATCATTAACCAACGCGGCCAATCGCTTTACTTCTTGAGTCGTGGCGGTTCGGCGAAACGCTTTGCTGGCAAGCGGCCGAAGGACTTCGGTCGCCGCTTGCTCAACAGATACGGTTGCATTCGGCATTGATTTAACGATTTTCTTGTGGCTCTCTGGCAATTGCGATTCAGGGATCGGATCGGCAGGTTTCTGTCCCGTGATCTTTAGATCGTAAATTGCGATGTTTCTGTCTTCCGTTGGCTTTCCGTTTTTCGCCTCAATCATTTTGTCATTTGTGAATTCAAGCGTGATCGTTCGCTTGCCACCTTTGGCGATCCGAATGGGTACGACGAAGTTTTTGGGATTCGTCATGTTCTCGGTTTGGATAGCGAACTCCTTTGCCTTTTTCCCGTCGACCGAAACGACCATTCGCGGGTATTCGCCTCCGGCTGGCGAGCCCGTCATTCCCAGGTCCAGCGTGTAGGAACCTTTCCAAGGAAGCTGTTCTTCGATGGTGATCTTTCCGTTGGAGTAGAAAGAGAAGTTCTTGTCGTTGGCTTTGCCCGAGTTGCCTGCGGAAAGCTGTGAGGGTTTGCGACTCGATTCAAACACCGGACCAGGCTCTGGAGCAATGATCGCTTGCCGGCTAATCTCCTCCGCGGCCGTCATGTACTTTTCCATCAACAACGGTGGCAAAGTCAGAACGTCACCGATGTTGTCAAAACCATAGCCAACGTCGTCCCCAGGAAAACCCGCCGCTGCCGGATAGTCGATGCCAAGCAGATCACGAACAGTGTTGCGATACTCCGCTCGGTTTAGCCGTCTGAGCGTGACGCTTCCAGGATTGGGGGTTCGGCCGCATTCGATATCGTTGATCGCTGACTTGAGCCAATCAACCAACTTTTTCCGATCCGCTTTAGCCAGTGGCGTAGCGTCTTTTGGAGGCATGTCTTCCAATTCGAGGCGTTGGATCACTTTTTCCCAAGTTTGTCGTTCCTTGAGAATCGCTTTCGATGATTTGAAATTGCTGAGAGCGAGACCAGCGTCGGCTTCGGCGCCCGAGTGGCACTCCAAGCAAGCTGCCTTCAAAATTGGCTGAATTTTCTCAAAAAACTCTTTGTCGCGGGCCGCCCAATCGATTGCCTGAGCGCTCGGTGTGGTTGACCAGCAGCAAGAATGAATCAAAAACAGCACAACGGAAACGAGACGCAATCGAGCCCTGGGCAAACTAGCGTTAGAATCTATGGTTAGGTTTGCGATGTGACGATCGAGCATTTCAGGATATCGGTTTGAGACCTGTGGACTATCTAATTGAGGTTAAAGCGGCCGCTCGCTCACGCTTCGGGTTGGGATACACAAAGCTGACTGTTACCATTTTACGCTGTTGAATAGACTTTACGACACAAAACGAGCGAACGAACCATGCAAATTGTACCGGCAGACGAATTGATTTCCAAAAAGTGCTTGCCCTGCGAAGGGGGCGTGGAAGCCTGTACGCTCGAGCATTCTCGAAACCAACTGGCCCTCCTGCCGAATTGGCACCTAAGCTTGGACGGAAAATGGATTCATAGGAAACTCGTCTTCAAAAATTTTGTCCAAGCGGTTTCCTGCATCAACAAAATTGCTGAGCTTGCGGAGTCGGAAGCGCACCATCCCGACCTCCATTTGACGGGCTATCGAAACCTTGAGATTGCGATTTCAACGCACGCCATCGATGGCCTCAGCGAAAATGACTTTATCCTGGCATCCAAAATCGATTCCATAGTCACCCTCCCTCCGGGAGGGTCGAGCGAAGCGAGGGGAGGGTGAAGTGCCAACCGCAATTGCACAAGTCAGTTCACCCCTGGCCTATGGCCGACCCTCCCGGAGGAATCGATTCCATAGTCACCCTCCCCCTGGGAGGGTCGAGCGAAGCGAGGGGAGGGTGAAGTGCCAGCTACAATTGCACGAGTCTGTTCACCCTCCCCGGCCTCTGGCCGACCCTCCCAGAGGGAGGGTGACTTGTTAGAAATCCCTGCCAAACAAACCAACCAATCACAACATGCTAGAAAGCTAAACGAATGGGGCCAACGCTCCTCGAAGCAAACAGTCCGATCGCGGAATCAGAGCAGCCAATCATTTCCTGCAACGCAGTTCGGCTCGCGTTTGGCACAAAGGGTAACGTCCAATCAGTCCTTAACGACCTTAGTCTCGAAGTTCACCAAGGCCAAATTGTGTCGCTGCTCGGTCCAAGCGGCTGCGGCAAAAGCACGTTATTGCGAGTCATCGCCGGTTTGATCGCAGCCGACCAGGGGAGCGTCATCGTCGACGGAGCAAAGGTTGCACGTCAAATGCCCCGTAGTTCACGAGAGAAAATGTCCTTTGTCTTTCAAGAACCAGCCCTCTTGCCATGGCGAACGGTTTGGCAAAACGTCATGCTTCCGTCACAACTCAGAGGCGTGCAACAACAAACAAACGTGAAAGATTTGGTCGAGCATCTTCTCGGCCTCGTTGGTTTTCAAAAATCGGATTGGGGCAAGTTTCCGTCGCAACTTTCAGGTGGAATGAAAATGCGTGCGTCCATTGCTCGAGCCATGTCGACCCGACCGACCATTTTGTTATTAGACGAGCCGTTTGCGGCTTTGGATGATATGTTGCGATCAAAGCTCAACGACTTGCTGCTCACCATCGCTTCGGAACAAAAATGCACCATGCTGTTTGTGACCCACAACATCTCCGAAGCAATTTACTTGAGCGATGCGATCGCGGTCATGAGCCAAGGCCGCATTGCTGAACGGCTGAAGGTACCGTTTGCGTTTCCCCGCCAAGCGAGCTTGAGAAGCACACCCGAGTTTGCTGCTTACTACGGTCAAGTTGCCACGTCGCTTGCGAGAGGTCACTCATGAACTCCTCGTTCGGAAAACACTTGACCAATCCAGCGCCGGTGATTGTCTTTCTGTTGGTTGCGACCATTTGGCACTTTGTCGTCGTCCTTTTCAAAATCCCACCGATCATATTGCCGGGTCCTATCGCTGTTGCAAACGCGCTTTGGCGAGAACGAATGGTACTTTTGAACGCGAGTTGGATAACTCTCCAAGCAGCCGCAGTCGGCCTGCTATGCAGTGCGATCTTCGGCAGCTTGATCGCAGTTGTGTTCAGTCAGTCATCACTATTGCGGATCGCGTTGTATCCCTACGTGATTTTTTTGCAAACAGTACCCATCGTCGCCATAGCTCCGCTATTGATCATCTGGTCGGGTAACAATTTCCGAACCATTGTGCTGGTAGCAACCATCATCAGCATCTTTCCCGTGATCGCCAACGTGACAAGTGGACTGCTTTCCATCAATGAAAATTTGCGAGAACTGTTTCAAATGCAATCGGCGACCCGATGGCAAATGCTGACCAAGCTTCGCATTCCAGCAGCCATTCCGCAGTTGGTTCTTGGATTGAGAGTCAGTTCGGGCTTGTCGGTCATCGGTGCAATTGTGGCTGAGTTCTTTGTCGGCAACAGCGGCGAGTATGACGGGCTGGGGACAATTATGACGTCACGACAAGCAAACCTGAAAACGGCGGAGTTGATTGCCGCGTTGATGGCATGCACTTGCCTCGGAATCATTCTCTTCGGGCTGGTCAATCTATTGAGCGCAACGCTCTTGCGACGCTGGACACGCCACTCTGGCTTCGAATCGGATAAGCAGTAAGCACATTGAGACTTCCCAATGCAAAAATCACATATCGATTCTCGTCGCAAGATAATGCTGGTCGTCGTTGCTTTGACCCTTTCTTGGTTCGTGGCCTCTTCACTACTGTTGAGCGGTGAGAAGTCGGATCGAAACTTTTATTCGATGATTGCAGCCACCATCGTGTGTTCCATCATCGCTCGCTTTGTTTGGCGATGTCCCTTTTGCAATGCATGGCTCGGCAAAGGTTGGGTCAAGGACTCGTGTGCCTGTTGTGGTCGTTCATTTACGTTTCCCGAAATGAAAGAGTAAAGCCAGTTATGCCCTACGTCATGGTAGACATCGAATCCGATGGTCCGATTCCTGGCGACTATTCGATGATTTGCTTTGGTGCAGTCATTGTTGAGCCGGAACTGAAACGCACATTCTATGGAAAACTAAAACCAATCTCAGATCAATTCGTTCCCGAAACCTTCACCAATCAGGGAGAATGCTTACCGTCCTAAATTAGCGTCAATTAGTGAAGATTAGTGTTCCTCAGTTGCTCGTTTAACGGATGTCGTTGCTATCAATGGCTCAAGTAGACCGAAAACCGATGCATATTGTTGGTAAAGATTTTCTGCAGTCGTGTCTTGCCGAGGAAGGCTACTTCCTAAAGCTGATTCTCAATGAACACGCCGCGCATTTCTTCCCGCATAACACAGAACATTCTGACGCATCACTACCAGGCTTGCGTTATCAACATGAGTCCCTCGGAAATGCGGTTGCAGCCACCATCAAGCCAGCCCAAATCAATATTCGAAGACATCGGGCTTTTTCAGCAGAACGCCTGAAGGCGATCGTAGAACGGCTCGAAACCGCGATGGGGAACTCTCCGGCAGGGAAGTCCTTCGACGTGAACTACGGCAACGAGTTTCTGAATTCCATAACAATGTAGCAAAGCATACTCTGAT
Source organism: Planctomycetaceae bacterium (assembly GCA_947463915.1). Lineage (GTDB taxonomy): Bacteria > Planctomycetota > Planctomycetia > Pirellulales > Pirellulaceae > JBKCUI01. Next base: position 34,475 of record CANHVO010000006.1, on the reverse strand, counting down.
GTCTTTTCCCCTGCAGGCACGATCAACGACTAACGATAAAGCCGAGGAAGTCTTTGCCCAGCTTATGAACATCGGCAAAGACGTCCGCTAAGTCGCTCTGTGCTAGTTCAATCTCCGCTGGCCGTCGCCTTGCTCGAAGCCTGAAAGGCTGACACATCCTATGCCGGGGTCGAAGGCCCCGGTGACAGATTGCGATTGAAACGCAAAGGCCTGAAAGGCCGACACACGCATCTTGTTACGCCTTCTTATCATGAAACCCAATGTATGTCAGCCCTTCGGGCTTTTGCGTTATTTGTGGATATGCAACCGGTGGTTATCACCACCGGCAGAGGATATGCCGGCCCATTCGGGCCTAAGACTGATGCCTAAGCCAAGATCTTTTGGACGACATGCGCCTCTTCGACTCCTGTCAGTCGTTGGTCTAGGCCTTGATAGGCGAATGTAAAGCGGCGGTGGTCGATACCAAGCTGATGGAGGATGGTTGCGTTGAGATCGTTGATGTGTACGGCATCGTCTTCGAATCGCGTCGTCTTCTGACCGTTCGCATCGACAATGTTGTAGCTGTATTCGTCAGTTCGACCATGCTCGATACCCCCTTTGATTCCACCGCCAGCCAACCAAGCCGTAAAGCACCTTGGATGGTGGTCACGACCATAGTCCGTCTCGTTCTGCTTGCCTTGGCAATAGACCGTGCGTCCGAATTCGCCCGAGCACACCACGAGGGTGTCTTCCAACATTCCTCGCTGCTTCAGATCTTGAATGAGTGCGGCCCAAGGCTTATCCACGTCTTTGCATTGGCCTCGAAGCTTCGCAGGCAACGCGCTGTGATGATCCCATCCGCGGTGGAACACCTGCACAAAGCGGACTCCGCGCTCGACCATCCGTCGAGCGAGTAAACAATTGCGTGCGAACGAACCAGACTTCTCTACCTCAGGGCCGTACAAGCTCTTGATCGACTCGGGTTCATCGCTCAAGTCGGTCAATTCTGGTACCGAGGCTTGCATACGGAAGGCCATTTCCTGTTGAGCGATCGTAGTTTGAATCTCTGGGTCGCCAATCTCAGCAGCGTGCCGGTGATTGAGTTGCGTTACCAAGTCGAGCATCTTGCTGCGGCTATTTCGCGAAACTCCGGTCGGATTAGACAAAAACAGAACGGGATCGCCAGCAGACTGAAAGGCCACGCCCTGATACTTGGATGGTAAAAAACCAGTCCCCCATAGTCGGCTGTAAAGAGCTTGAACATTCTGTTGATCGCCGGACCAAAAGGCCGAATTCAACACGATGAAGTCGGGCAAGTTCTTGTTGAGCGACCCTAGTCCGTAGCTTAGCCATGCACCAAGGCTGGGCTTGCCTTGAACCTGCGAACCGGTACAAAACTGAGTCTTGCCTTCATCGTGATTGATCGCTTCGGTGCGCATCGATTTGATGAAGCACAAGTCATCTACCACCGTCGACAAATGCGGCAACAGTTCGCTCATGTACTTTCCGCACTTGCCTTGCTGAGCGAACTTAAAAATCGAGGGCTGAATCAGCTTTTCCTTGCCATCGGTCATGGCAGTGACGCGCTGACCATCGCGGATATCTTCGGGCAGAGGCTGTTTGTACTTTTCCTCCAAGCCCGGTTTGTAGTCGTACAAATCAATCTGGCTGGGCGCGCCGCCCATGAACAGAAAGATAACTCGACTAGCGCGTGGACGGAAATGCGGTAGCTCGGGTAGCGATGCCGTTGCTCGTTGGGCCGCGAGAGACCCAAGCACGGCTGCACCCAATCCGACCGCAGAACGATTCAGGAATCGGCGGCGATTCTGCAGCCAACGATACTCTTCTAAAAGTTCATCGTTCATGAGTGTCTATTCTCTCGTTTTGGCTGTATCAAGACTGAAAAGTGCATTCACGACCATCGTAAATGCGGCTAGCTCGATTCGATCAGCATCGCTACTCAATGTTGCGTCACTCAAAGTTGATGCACTCGAACTTAGGTCGGCAGTCATCGCTCGGGCTGCCTCCACATCCTCGCGATAGATCTCGCGGAAGCTGTTTAAGCCATGGAGCAGATCGGATAACTCGGCATCCTTGGGCAATTGTCCGGTGATCGTCTCAAAGGCTATTGTAAGCCGATTTGAGTCACCCGTTTGTGAAGGGGCAGCTTGAGCGCGATCGCCACCTTGAGTCTGCGTTTTCAACAAAGTCATTGCGAAGTGTCGAGCGGCTTGAAAGTACTGGCTCTCGTTCATCATCAACAAAGCTTGAACGGGCGTATTGGTGCGTTCACGTCGCGAAGTGCAACTTTCACGAGTTGGCGCATCGAAGATCGTCATCTGTGGAGGTGGCATCGCTCGCTTCCAAAACGTGTAGAAGCTTCGTCGATAGATCTTGTCGCCGGTGTCTTCCTTGAAAGAATAGGTCGAGGACGAAACCATCGAAACAGTTCTCCAAAGGTCCGCAGGCTGAGGCGGCTTGACGCTCTTGCCGTACATCTCGCTATTCAACAAGCCACTTATGGCCAACACTTGATCGCGAATGACTTCCGAATCTAAACGAATCCGTGAGCCGCGTGCGAGCATCCGATTTTCGGGGTCGTTGATGTACACCTCGGGCGAAACGCGTGATGATTGCTTATAGGTCTGCGACGTCACTATCGATCGAATCAGCGACTTGATATTCCAACCCGAATCGATGAAGGTGTTCGCCAGATCATCTAATAACTCAGGGTGCCTCGGGTATTCGCCCTGAGCGCCGAAGTCGCCGGAGGTCTTCACTAAGCCGACGCCGAAAAGCTGTTGCCAAAAGCGATTGACCGTCACGCGAGCCATCAGCGGGTGACGCTTGTCAGTGATCCATCGGGCCAGGTCAAGTCGAGTCAAGCTATTGCCGCTGGATTCGGCGGGTGGCAAGAATGAAGGCGTGTTTCGCGTGACTTCATCGCCGGGCTGATCGTAGGCACCGCGTTTGAGAATGTAAGCCGGACGCAGGTCGGCGCGTTCTTTCATAACTAACGCTAACGGAATCTCTCGTTGCAGTTCGTCTCGCGAGGATTGGATTCGACGAAGCTCCTCTTCCTTGTCTTTGAGCTGACTTGTCAGAGCCTTAATTCGTTCGGCCTCCGGGGAAGGTTCTTCAGCGTCAGGCTTTGACGCAGCTTGAGTGCTTTCTTGAGCCTTCTCAGATTTCGTGATAGTTTCAGGCTTAACTGCTTCGACTCTGGCTTCAGCGTCAGCCTTAGCTTTTGCTTCACTCGCAGTCTTGGCTGCGGTTGCTTCGTTGAGCGTCTGCTTCAATTGATTGACGATGGACTTGGCTGAAGCAAGTTGCGAGTCAATCTCGCCCAGGTTTCGCGACTGTTTCGGCGACGGCAAGCGAATCAGCGGCGGTTGTTGCTCTCGACCAGGAGTTTCCGGATCGCCGTCGATGTTGTTGAAGAACGCGAAGAGCTGATAGAAATCCTTTTGCTTAACCGGATCGTATTTGTGATCGTGGCAAACCGCGCACTCCAGCGTCATTCCCATGAACACCGTTCCGAAGGCAGACACCTGATCGACGACATTCCTAGTGTAGCTTTCCTGCGGTGGATTCGTTCCTTTGTCCATCACCATATGTAGCCGGTTGTAACCAGACGCAATTTGTTGATCGATAGACGCGTTCTCCAACAAATCGCCCGCAAGTTGCTCGGTAGTGAATTGGTCAAAGGGCATGTTGGCGTTGAAGGCTCGTATGACCCAATCGCGGTACTGCGACAGTTCGCGATAGTGGTCGTGGTGCATACCGTTGGTATCCGCGAATCGAACTAAGTCCAACCAATGGCGAGCCCAATGTTCACCGTGCTGTGGCGCCCCCAACAAGCGGTCGACCAATTTTTCGTAAGCGTCCGGCGAGTTGTCCGATTCAAACTGAGCGATCTCTTCACGTGTGGGCGGCAAGCCCGTGAGGTCTAATGTTACGCGACGAATCAGCGTTCGCTTATCAGCCAAAGGCTGAGGCTCAAGGCCGTGCTTCTTCAGTGACGCGACAACAAACTGGTCGATTCGATTCGAAGCTAAGTTCGGATGCTCTACGGTCGGATGCGTTTGAGACCGAAGTGGTTCGAAGGACCAGAACTTTTCGTACTTTGCACCTTGCTCGATCCACTTACGAAACAGGTCGCGTTGTTCAAGAGTGAGAGCCTTCTTGCCAGACTCCGGTGGAGGCATTTGGATCGATAGATCATCGGTCGAAATTCTTGTCCATACTTCGCTCTGGTCTGGATGGCCTGGTTTGATCGCTTGACTGTTGCCTTTGGTACCATCCACGGAATTGGACTCTGCCGTGCGAAACGGGCCGAGCGGATCGTCGGCTAGATCAAGACGCAGGTTCCCCTCTCGTTTCCCTTCGTCCGGACCATGACAAGCGAAGCAGCGATCCGAGAGTAGCGGTCGGATATCTCGGTTGTACGAAATACTGTCGTCGGCGTGCAAACGAACCGTCGCAGCCACGGCCCATAATCCAAATGCACTAGCTATCAAACGCATCGTTTTCTCAAACTTCGGAGGGAAATGACTTGGCCCAGTCAATTCGGGGGCAATGTCGAACAGGATCGGGAATACTTGATTCTACTTGAGCAGCGACCTAGCCACAACGAAGTCCACGCGGTGAGCTTGTCCCGCCGAAGTCGCAAATGCTTGGGTGAAGTCTAAGAGAACTTGCCGATGACAGGCTGGAAGCCTATCCCACCTGCGCTGTCGCGGCGCGATAAGAATCGATCGTCTTTTGTGCAGCTTGGATTGCATCGGGTTTGGAAAAAACCTCAGCGCTTAGGTATCCTGAATAGTTGATATCCCTCAATGCGGAAATGATGTGTGGTACGTCCAAGTGCCCGAAGCCGACTGCCATGCGGTTGGTATCGGCGAAGTGCACGTGACCAATTGCATGGCCGGTACGACGAATCGAACTGGCGATATCCGCCTCCTCAATGTTCATGTGAAAGAGATCCGCGAGCAACCGAACATTCGGCATCCCCTCAATCAAAGCAAGGCCCTGATCAAGTGTGTTAGCTTGATCTGTTTCGTATCGATTGAGTGGTTCGAAAAGCAGGACCTTGTCGTATTGAGCCGCATGTCGCCCCAAAGTATCGAGGGCGTCGCGCAGATATGCATTCGCGGTCTCTTTCCTAACGGCTTGGCTCGATCTCCCCTGCATGGAGCCAATGATGGCAGGAGCCCCCAACTCGGCAGCGCAGTCAATAATAGTCTTGATAAAGTCTACGGCGCGCTGCCGGACAATTTGATCTTCGTCCGCGAGCTGAAGCCGATGTTTCACCCAGCCGGCTCCTGTTCCAACGGCGGCAACCGACATGCCCATGTCCGCCAAAACCTTGTCTAGAAACAAATGCCGAAGACTATCTGCGTCCGGTGGAAAAATCTCGATTGCGTCAAAACCCAACTGCTTTGCTTGAAAGATCGCATTTTTAGCATCGCCCCAAAAAACGAACGGCCCGCCTCGTGCTTCTTCGACGAGCGACAACGTTATGGCTGACTTCATGCGGACGATTCTTTCACGTATTAGAGGATCGAATATTCGTCGCAGTTCCGAGAAAGGGACGAGAGGACATTTACCATATCGTGGTGTTTCTGTAGCCTATGGCAAGTCAGAATAACATTGAGGAGACTTTTTTGGCTTATTTATGGATGCTGGTGGGGTCAATTTTCTTTGCGATTATGGCTTTGCTTGCCGAATCGCTCAAAGAACAGTTTAGTTACCCTTGGATCACAATGGTACGCTCTGGTGTCGCTACCGTGTTGGCGATTGGCCTGACATTGACCGCTGGAGTAAGACTCGTCTTCCTTAAGCCGGTGACGCTTTGGGTCCGATCGCTTTCGGGCTGGGCCAGCATGATTTGTGGATTTTACGCAATGACCCATTACGACGTTGAGATCGTTTTGGCCTTGAGCAACATGTATCCGCTTTGGGTCGCGGTTTTATCCTGGCCATTGCTCGGTATCCTTCCGTCCAAGAAAACATGGGTAGCTCTCGCAATCAGCTGCCTCGGGATGTGGCTTGTTTACTCTAGCAGTCTCGATGCCGTTTCTACCGAAAGCAGCCTATCGTCCCCAGAAACGGCTATTCCAGCGGCAATATTAGCCGGCATGCTGAGCGGCGTGGCATTGATCAATTTGCATCGAGTAAAAGACATCGACACTCGCGCAGTGGTGGCGCATTTTTCTGGCGTGGCAACGGCTTGCAGTTTGGTTGTTTGGCTCTTGATACCGGTTGCGACACCAACTCGCCCAATCGATTTCGCAGCGTTGACTCGGTTGATTGGTGTCGGGGTTGCGGCAACGGTGGGGCAACTTTGTTTGACGAAGGCCTTTTCAACTGGCACCCCGGCCCGAGTCAGCGTCGTTGGGCTGTCGCAAGTGGTGGTCGCAGCCTTGGTAAAGTGGTACATGGAGCAGCGGATCCCAACCTTGGGGAGCATGCTCGGTATCACCTTGGTTGTTGCATCGACGGTTTGGGTAATCTTATCGCAACCGACAAAGGAAGAGGCACTAGAGTAGTGCTTTGAACCAGAAGTTTCTTCCGTTTTTGATAAGACAAATGAGCCGAAAAAAGCGAAAAAGCCTAAAACAGGCGCTCTCGAATAAATGAGTTCATGTTGATCAATGACTCTCTTCGTCCGCAGCCATAATGACCACCGAATGGGGAAGCAACAATTTGATTTTCTTTCGCCTTCTTTCGTTTTTTTCGGCAAAAAAAGGGGAAGGGACTTAAGACTTTTGGCGCTAGCTAAGTAATTTGACTGGACCAAATGCAAAGTGAGTGCCATTGGGCTTCGCGACGATCCGCTAGTCAATTACTTCCAATTGAAAATCATCGATCCAAGCAGTGCCAGTTCCACGAAGGTACGCACCAAAATTAATGAATTGCGCGTTCCTAGGAACACGAGCAACGATCTCCACGTATTGCCAGTCATTCGTTCGAACCGGCCGATCTTCCATGTTATCGAAGAAGCCGATGCCCATATCCTCATCGTCTATTCGCAACCACATCTGAACCTGCCCGCCGTCGTCAGCAACGTCGGCACGCAAAGCCGCGGTCAAGCGAATCGTTTTGTTCCGATAGCCCGTCGCATCCAGCGTTTGCATTAAATTCCCTATCAGACCGGGCTGCTCCACTCGACAATCGATAACAGCAGAACGACGACCGTCGCACCGTTCCAGCGAATCGATTTCGACCCGATATCCAGCATCTCTACACGGAGTAGGAAAGAACCATCCAGGGATCGGTTGCGACTCCGATTGATAAGCTCTGAACTCGGCATCTTCGAAACTTGCATTTCGAATTCGAGCAAACGACTGAATCGAATTTCGAGGACTTGTTAAAGAAACCATCATCGAAGGAAACAACTGCGAATTGCTTGCACCAAGACTCAATTCCCGATTGTTTACATTGGTATCAACGAAACTGCGATGCGAATGGTTGGACAGGAGAACAGTCACGACGCAAGATGCCAGCACGGCAATCGCTGCCCCCGCATAGCCCAGCCATCGCGGAACGCGATCGATGACAGGATGCTTAATTGCCAACGAAACACTTTCGATTCGGTCTCTCGCCGACACGACGCTTTTTCGATTCGATGCGTGAAAATCTCGGATTACAGCACGCATGCCGTCAATCGCATCGGGTGGAATATCCGATTGCAACTCTCTTTTCCAGTGAGGAAACTCAAGTCCCAATTCCCAATCATCCCTGGATTCGTTCATCGGTTTCCTCCAGTGAATTGATCGAGATCTAGGCATCGCAGTCTAGCCTGCAACTGACTCCTGCCACGCTGAACGTATTTGCGAGCCGCTACCTCTGTGCAATCAAGTGCCGAGGCAATTTCACTGTAGGGAAGCTCATTGACCAATCGCATCAAAATTGCCTCCGACAGGTTTCGCGGAAGCTGTTGGATTTCGAACAAAATGAGGGCAATGGACTCTTCACTTTCGGCAAGTTCAGATGGAGCGGCGATTCTTGTTGGCTGAATATCTGCGTTGACATATCGTTCTAAAGTTCCACGCGTCGAACGTTTCTTCTTAACCAAGTCCAACGAAGCATCGATGCAAATTTTGAGCATCAAAGCGACGGGATTAGGATGCGCAGCCAAAACTTCCCTACGACGCCAGGCCGTACTTAGCGCAGCCTGAACGGCATCCTCGGCATCAGCTTGGTTACGTGTGACACGCCAAACCGTTTGCATTACCCGAGTCTCGATCGAACCGATGAAACACTCGAACTCCGACGAAGTAATACCAAAACTCCCCATTATTCTGAGACGGAAACTCAGGCTGCCCTGGCTAGCCCACCGGGCAAGGAGGCCGTCTCACTTTCTTGTTGGATTTGCTTGCAATTTCAACGGGAGTGCGAGGCTCCTGCCGAGCTTGATGCGTAAATGGCTCGGCAGGAGCCTCGCCCTCCCAATTTACCCCAAGCGTTTTGTTGGGTTCAAAAGTGAGACGGCCTCCAAACGCACCGGGCGAGTAGCAAATTCATACCGACGCAATGGAATCTGCTGTGACAACTATTTTATTTCGGCCATTTCCCACCAGTGTATGGTTTTGGCACGATTTTCTTGGGATCCACTACGACATGCTTGATTTTCTTGCGATTCCAAGTGTAGGTAATATGAACAAGGCCATCCCGCGTCTGAAGGATTGCGGGGTAACTGAACTCTTCCTTGGCAGCATTTTCAAGCTCCAACGCAGCCTGCCACGCAACGCCGTCCGTTGAAAAAGCGACATTGAGCGGAGATCGATCCTTCCAGACACCAGGCTCCGTCTGCACATGGTTGTAGACCAATAAGTGCTTGGAATCATTCAGCGTGACTGCGTCGATACCCGAGTTTGGGTTAGGTAGCGTACTGGCCTGCATCTGCCCCCAAGTTCGACCGCTGTCGTTCGATCGCATTTGAAAAACCGATCCTTGTTGCGTTCTACCGACAGCCAATAGTTCCATTCCAGCCAGTTTCAACAAACTAGGTTGAATCGCTCCAAAGGCGACGCCATCATTCAGTGCGTCCGACCTCTTCCATGTTAGCCCATGGTCTGACGTGACCTCCATGTGCACTTGCCATAAATTCGTTGTGGGTGACTCAGTGCTACTAGGACAAAGAATATCTCCATTGGCTAGCTCGATCGGCTTGTTCTTAATTGGGCCAAGAATTCCTTCGGGCAACTGTCGCGGCGTTGCCCATGTCTTGCCCTGGTCTGCAGATTCCGTCACCATCCCCCACCAACGTTGAGGGTCAGGCCCGGCTTTGTAGAACAAGAGCAGCGGCCCGTTCTTTGGCTGAAAGAGAACTGGATTCCAGGTGGGGTGACGGACAATCGTGCCATCGAGTTTTTGATACTGCACTCCATTGGCAACTTCAACTGGAACGGTCCAAACTTGATCGATCTTTCGCGACACCCATATTCCCACATCAGGTGCCTTTTCATGCTGGCCGCCAAACCATGCGGCCACAAGCGCCCCATCATTCGTTTCAACAATCGTCGATGCATGGCAACTGGGGAATGGGGCTTTCTCGTAAATGAACTCGGAAGACAAAATGGCCGATTCCTGCGCATTTGAAAAGCCGCGAAGAGGAATTGCCAAAAGGATGAATCCAAGTGCAATGCACCGAAGCCGCGTGGTGAACAAACGAGAGACGAGGAACATTCGAAACTCCGACATTGAGAGGGCATTGAAAACAAAACACGTTCTTCAATCAGTGCGTTACTTTAGCTCAACAGTATCTGCTTCGCCATCGGCATCTGCTTCGCCATCGGCATCTGCATCTGCTTGACCATCGGCAGTGAACAAGACGCCCCCCTCCTTACGAGCGCTTTGAAGCATTTTGTAGCAAAACTCGTCAAGAGTTTCGGCGGTTTAGGCGATGCAACCGAAAGTCTTGACGACTTTCGCTACTTAAAAGCCTGTCTTTAGCAACGCAAAATGCTTCACAGCGTTGCCTACTTACGCGTCGCCTACTTACGCGTCGCCTTCTTTGTCGAACAAGTCGTTGCGCCTGAGCTTGGTTTTATTGAGAGATTGTTCCGCTCTCCAATTTGCGATCCGTTTGTGATCACCGCTCAATAGAACATCAGGTACTGTGTGTCCTCGGAACTCAGCGGGACGGGTGTATTGCGGAAACTCCAGCATCCTGTTGCCCCGCGAGAAGGAATCGTCCCAGCTGCTTTGCTCGTCTCCTAGGACGCCCGGAATCATTCGAACAGTGGAATCCACCACGACCATCGAAGCAACTTCACCGCCATTCAAGACGTAGTCACCGACGCTGAGCTCTAACGGGGCAAGGATATCAATAACGCGCTGGTCGAATCCTTCATACCGACCACAGAGCAAAATCATTCTCTCGAAGCGTGCGATTTCCTCCACACGACGCTGGTCCAATCTATCTCCTTGGGGAGTCATCATAACGACAACCCCAGGTTTCTCCGACATTTGCTGGACAGCTTCGACGCAATGAACCACCGGGTCGACACAAATGAGCATACCGGGGCCACCACCGTAGGGTTTATCATCAATCTTGTGATGTTTGGTGTCGGTCGACCACTCTCTCAAATCGTGGATATGGATTTCTACCAATCCACGATCGATTGCCTTGGCAAGCAAACTTTGGGTGAGATATCCCGCGAAAATTTGCGGGAAGAGAGTGATAATGTCAAATCGCACAGCGGTCGCTATGACGCGGCAACTGGTTGTTTGGCGACTACACCGATTCGAGCCAACGCATCTGCTTGCTGCTGCAAGTGAGTTCCCTTGGAGCCGTACTTCTTGATGAGTACCTGAACGTTTTCGCTAGGCTGAGCACCAACACTGAGCCAATAGTCGATTCGTTCACCCTTGATGATGGCTCGGGCGTCAACTTCCTTGCACATTGGGTCATAATGGCCCAGTTCTTCCAACACTCGACCGTCGCGTGGGCAACGCTGATCGATGGCGCAAAGACGATAAAACGGGCGATTTTTTCTGCCCAAACGCTTCATTCGAATACGAACCGACACTGTGCTAATTCTCCGTGAAAATTGAGTTTGCGAGGGAGGAAATGATAACGACTCCGGTTGAGCATGTGGAGACGTATTTCCCCTATTTTTTGATTTGAGTGGCTTCTTAGCCCCGTTTTTTCTTCCGCAGGAGCCTTTCTCGCTCCTTTTGCATCTTTTCTCGCTCTTTTGGGGTCAGGCGTTTTCCGGTACTTTGCTTAACTCGCATCCCCTCCATTGGGTTGTTGGGGTTATTCGCCATCATTCCTTGCATTTGCTGGAGCATTTTCATTTTGTCCCCCATGCTGCCTGAAGTCGCCATCTGGAGCATTGGGGCCAGCATTTCAAACTGTTTGACCAAGTCACTCACTTGATTTGGTTGAACACCGCAACCTTTGGCAATTCGATTTTTCCTGGATGGATCAATGACCTTTGGATTTTTGCGTTCCTCTGGGGTCATGGAGTCGACGATGCCCGTGAGCCGACGCATTTCTTTGTCGCTATCTGCGTTGGCCATCATTTTGGACAGGTCGCCCATGCCAGGCATGAGGGTCAGCATTTTGGTCATTAACCCAGGTTTTCTGAGCTTTTGCATCATATCGCGGAAGTCCCCCAGGGTGAAAATCCCCTTGGACATCCGCTCTTCGAGCTGCTTTCGCTCTTTTTCATCGATGAGCTTGTGCGCTTCGCGAGCAACTTCCAGAATGTCGCCCATTTCGAGGATCCGGCTCGCCATCCCTTCAGGTCGGAACGGTTCCAGAGCGTCCATATGCTCACCGGTCCCGATGAACTTGATCGGAACCTGTGTCACCGCCTTTACGCTCAGCAGTGCTCCACCGCGAGCGTCGCCATCCAGTTTTGTCATGATGACGCCATCGAGCGTCAGAGCTTGATTGAATGCCTTCGCACTATTGACCGCATCTTGGCCAGTCATCCCGTCGACCACCAAAAAAACCTGTTGTGGTGCGATTTGCTTGTCGATTTGCTTGAGCTGGTCCATCAATTCTTGATCGATAGCCAATCGCCCTGCGGTATCGAAAATTGCAACGTCTGCCCCGGCAGCCTTGGCTGCAGCGAGTCCTTCACGGCAAACCGCAACTGGATCACTAGCGCCGACTTTGCTAAAGACACCTACGTTTAGCTGCGTTCCAAGCACATGGAGTTGCTCGATAGCGGCTGGCCGCTGCAAGTCAGCGGCGATTAGGAAAGGTTTTAGTTTCTTTTCTTTGACGAGCAGGGCCAGTTTTCCGCAGGTTGTTGTTTTTCCTGCCCCCTGAAGGCCACACATCATAATGGTGGTCAGTTCGCCGCGGCGCATGGGAATCGCGTTATCTACGGGTCCGAGGAGGGAGACCAGCTCTTCGTAAACGATTTTGACCAATTCTTCATGGGGGCGAAGCGAAAGCAGGACTCTTCGTCCCGCGGCAGCATCGGAGACGTCGGCCATGAATTTCCGAACCACATCAATATTGACGTCAGCCTCGACCATGGATTTTTCAACCATGGCCAAACCATCACGCATGTTGGCTTCCGTAAGTTTCCCTTTGCCTCGGAGCGATTGGAAAGCGACTTGTAGGCCTTCTTGAAGCGACTGAAACATTTTTATTGATGGTTTTGAAGAAGGGAATAGTGAAGGAATTAGACAAATGGCAGCGAAGACGGGAGGGCTACCGCCCCCTGAAAACATGTTGTCGTCCTGTAATTTGTATTCGGGTGCATGAATCTCCGAAAGACTCGTGCTCGAATTTTGAGGTCTTTTGGCAATTTCAGCGAAAACTAGAGCTAGTCTTAGATTGGAAAAGCTTTGAGAACTTGGGAATAGTGGTTCTTAGGAACCGGAAAGAGCGGGATTCTGTGGTGCAGAGCTTATTCGGATGGTCCAGAAAGCGTACAAAACCCGACTTGAGCACTTTTTTGCGATTAGAGTCACATCGAGCCCGAAAGGGGAACTTTTGCAGCTCCCCCCCCCTCCAAGCCAAGCATTCAATTGTGTGGATCGTGCCAGTTGTAGGGCTTTTTGGTAGCAAGTAGTGGATTTAAAACGACTTGCAAACCAGGAAGTCGCATCTAACTGCACTTGATTCGTTGCAATGCTTGCGACGCGAATTAGACTCGAAATTGCGAGTCACTATTGTTTCGCTTAATGTTTTGGCCCTTGTTTATGGCACCTGATTGAGGTTTGTCGATGACTACCGTCGGTTTCGGAAGTAGTTCCTTTTCCAACAGTACCCCAAGAAAAGATCGCGAAAGAAAGCGTAAACACCTTTCCATTCGGCAATCGCTTTTGGAATCTTTAGAATCCCGCCACCTAATGGCTGCGGGGCCTCAGCTCATTGGAGTTCAGCCAAACGAAGGCTCCATGATCGCGCTTGGGGGTACAGGTGCTAGCGCGACCGTATTAAATACAAGCCCTCGCGAAATCGTTTTGCGGTTTGATGATACGACCGCGCTGGATGTAAACACTCTGTCCGGGATTCAAGTGAAACGGGCTGGTGCCGATGGGATTTTGGACACGGCGTACCTGAGCACGGATCTTGGAACGAGCGGGCAAGTTGTCCTGGACTTTAGCGCCTCGCTGCCGGGTCAGCAAGGCAATGGCCTGGAGCTAAGGTTTACGCAAGTCGCTCGTACCTTTAGCGTTCAAGGCAAGCCATTGAGCTGGCCAATTTTGTCTGTCGAAGGCAATCGCATCAACATAGAAGTCAACACTCTAGCGGGAAACAAAACTACCGCTTCGGATTTGATTCGGGCGATGTCCGAAACCGAGAATCCGCTGGTTGCTTCCAAAGTTTTGGTAAAGAGACTTCGGGGGGCTGAGAGCACGATCATTGCGGATACGGTTCCGGCGGGGCGAATTCTAACGCTTCAAGGTGCTGATACGGCACGCGTTTCTTCAAATCTAAATAGTGGCAACAATTTCCTTCAAGTCGAGTTCCTTTCGACAAGGCCAGGCACTGCTGGTGCAAACACTACCATTGAGTTCATTTCTCGCGATTTTGGTGGCCAAGTCGCGCCGACGGTCACAGTTACGGGGCAAGCTGTCCGAGTCGAGGTAAACAGCAATTCAAGATTTTTGACAACTGCTCAAGAAGTAATCGATGCGATCAATAACTCGTCGGAGGCGACTGCCGTCGTGCAAGCACGGTTGGTGAGCGGTTCGCCATCTGCCCGCGTTGGCGCCAATTTCCCCACGCCAACAAAACTTGCATTGACATCGGGTGATGACGTTTCGATCACGCCTGGATTCATTGGTTTTGGAGATTCGAATCGCGAAGTTGTCATTCGATTTGCTGAAACCTTGCCTGACGATTTCTACCTCATTGATATCTTGGGAACAGGACCGTTCGCCCTTCGCAACACCGACGGACTTCCGTTCAATGGAGGTTCCAGCCAAAGCGTCCGCTTCGACTTGGATTTAGGAACGACCGTTCAGGCCGTCGTACCACAACCCGTGGTGCGTGGAGCCGATGGCAAACTAACTCAACTCAGAAATCAGATTTTTGTTTACTTCAATGACGACGATTTAAACCCGATCGAAGCGGTCAAGACCGATTTCTATCAACTCATCTACACCCGCGATACGTTGAGTGGTCTGGATGACATTTCGTTCCGTCCGACTTCGGTAAGTTATGATGCGTCCTTGAATCGAGCCACCCTCGTGTTCAACAGGTTCATAGATACTTTTGTTGACCCTACCACGTTAGCAACTCTACCTGTTGCTGCGATGCGTTTAAGGATAGGGAACAGCGAGTCCCCATCCAACTCACCTGTTCCTGTGATTAATCCTGCAGCAGATCCCGGAAGTCGATTTGCAAACGCAACCGACTTGGGAAGTGGTTGGCTTACTGGCCCGGGTGCCAAGGCAGCCATTGTCAATTCCGAGATCAAAAACACGACAACCTATAACCTGGACTATCCAGGCGCGAACGACGAACAAGGCAATCGAGACAATCGTTATCAACATCACATCACAGGCGTAGATGCCGATGGAATAGCCATTGTGAGCTATAATTTCGCTTCGCAACTTGGCACGGCGAATTCCAGCGTCCAACTGAACACGATCACCGAACCTCAAAAGAACTTGGTTCGACAGGTCATGTCTCTTTACGAACGGTACCTCGGGGTCCGGTTTACTGAGAGCGATAATCTTGGATTCACTATTGCAGTCGGCGATATGCAAGCGATCAACCCTGCAACCTCGCTTACGACCGTCGAAGCCAATCGCCCTGGCTTCTTGACTTATGCCGCGGGTTCTTTGCTCTCCAATCCCGCTCAGTCGGCGGTGATTATCGATAGTCAAGATTTTAACCGTGCCGACGACAACCTTTTCGGAACCGAACTTTTCCGCTCGTTTATGCGCGGTGTTGGTGTCCTTTTGGGTCTTGGAAACGCGGACGAGCTACCTCAGTCAACGGTCCAAAACAACCAACCTATCGCGGATCCAAATGTAGAGCAGGTCTTTCCTGGCAATGCAGATATCATCCACGGTCAGTTTGTACTTCGCCCCGAAGGCAAAGACATTGACTTGTACAAGTTCTCGATTCCAGCACAAGGCGGCAAGCTCCAGTTGCAAATTGCGGCAGAGCGTCAAGCCGATTCGAGCTTGCTCGATGCGTCGTTACGGCTCTATCGAAACGAAGGCACCGTATCCGCTCCCCGCTGGACTGAGATTGCTGCCAACGAAGACTATTTCAGTGAAGACCCTCGCATCAATCTTGAGTCTGTCCGTGGTGGCGACTACATCATCGGAGTGAGCGCAAAGGGAAATACCTCCTACAACCCGCAAGTCGAAGACTCCGGAATAGGTGGAAAATCGGAAGGCAAGTACCAGTTGCGAATCGATTACAAGCCACCCGCCGCTTCCAGCCTAGTGGACTTGAACGGTGCCGCGACTGCTTTGGATGGGGATGGAAACGGTCGCCCTGGTGGGGTGTTTAACTACTGGTTTGTTCCATCGAGGCAAGATCGGGCGGACGTAGTGCCTGGTACTCCCGATACCTCCGCGTATACGGTTTGGGTGACCAAGACCCCGCCGGTCAACGACCCGACTCTCCCACTTCCTCCACTCGGGACACTCGCTCGTCCCTACACTACGATTGCTGCGGCATTACAGGATGCTGGCCGAGCTGTCAGCCAGGATACAACTGGTCGCAGAGCCGTCACGGTGCGGATTCTTGGTAATACCACAAACCGTGCTTACGAAATCGGCTTCAATCGCTTTGGCGCAGCCCTTGCGGACGGTGAGACTTTTGACGTTCCGAAGAACGTGACGGTGATGATCGACGCTGGTGCGATCATTAAGGTCGGCCGCGCTCGAATTAGCTCAGGCAGTTCGACGGTAAGCGTAGACCGAAGCGGAGGCTCCCTCCAATTGCTCGGAACACCGGACACTCGAGTCATTGTTACTTCGATCAACGACACTGTCGGAATTGGCGTCAATCCAGATCGAACTCCGCCTGCTGCGGCGCCCGGAGACTGGGGCGGAATCGATTTTAGAAATAGAATTGACGGAAGTGATGAAACGCGAACGGACAAGGAACGCAATGGACTCTTTTTGAACGCGGTAGTCCATTCAGAAATTCGTTTCGGCGGCGGACAAGTTGTTGTCGACGGTGTTTCACAAGTCATAACACCAATTCACATGGTGGATTCACGACCCTCCATCGTAAACAATTTGATTACCCGAAGCGCAGATGCCGCACTTGCGGCAACACCTAACAGCTTCAAGGAAGACGATTTCGTCGACCCTCGATCTCAGGCCAATGGATTCTTTATTCCAGACTACGATCGAGTGGGTCCGGAAATTCACGGGAATCGCGTTTTCAACAACACAATCAACGGGCTTTTCGTCAAGACACGCACCGGTGTCGCTGAAGCCTTAGAAACCCTTACGGTTACGGCGCGATTCGATGATATTGATCTGACTCATGTCATCGGAGAGAATTTGGTTATCGCTGGGAAAGCTGGTGGCGGGATCGTCGATACGGCTTCACCGCCGACAACCGTTGTTGTTCTAAATGCACTTGCAGGAGCCGGCTCCCTTACAGCAGGCACATTCAACTACAAGTTGGTTTATGTTGATGCTGCTGGCAACGAAAGCTTGGCCTCGATGCCGACAGCGTCCGCCACGGTTTTGGCGAACAGTTCGATTGCACTCAGCAATTTGCCAACCATCGTCAGCGGGTCTCCTTACGTAGCGCGACGATTGTATCGAAGCGAGGCTACAGGGGCAGGCACATACCGACTGGTCTCCCAACTTAATGCCGTCGCGAATACCTTTGTCGACAATGGCACTGTTACTGGTAGCCAATTGGAGCCGCTGACGGTCAAGGTCAGATCGAGGCTGGATGGCGGATTGGTGATCGATGCCGGTTCTATCCTCAAGTTGCGAGGCGCTAGGATCGAGGTAAGCGATGGCGGTACACTGATCGCTGAGGGTACTCCGTCGTTGCCAATTGTATTCACCAGTTTGAATGACAGTCGCTATGGCTTTGGCGGGACTTTTGATACGTCGAATACTCGTGGCACCCGTCAACCGGATGAGGGTGATTGGGGCGGAATTTTTGTTGGGCACGGCAGTTCTGCATCGTTGGATTACAGTCGCTTGTCCTACGGCGGTGGCACAACAAGAGTGGAAGGCGGATTCACTTCTTTCAATACTATCGAAGTGCATCAGGCGGATTTCCGGTTGACCAACTCACGGTTGGAAAACAACGCAGCAGGCGATGAAAGTTCGCCTGGTTCCACACGTGTTGGCCGAGGAACAAATTCGGCAGCGGCAATCTTTGTTCGAGGATCGCAACCTGTTTTGGTCAACAATCGAATCAACGATAACGAAGGGCCTGCGATCAGTATCGACGTGAACTCGCTTGGGCCTGATCTGGTCAATGATCCAGGACGCCAATCCGATTTACTGAGTCGCACACTGGACTACTCGGAAAACCAGGGGCCGCTCGTTGACGGTAATCGACTTTCGCGAAATGCGATCAACGGTATGGTTGTTCGTGGCCAAACCTTGACTACCCAAAGCGTCTGGGATGACACCGATATCGTCCATGTGGTTCAGAACCAAATCACTTCGGATAATTTCCATACCTACGGTGGTTTGAGGCTCAAGAGTTCTGCCACCGAGAGCTTGGTCGTTAAGTTCGGCGGTGGGACTTCGCTTGCGGGGCTCAATGCCACTGGAACCCCTTTGGATATTGACAACAGGGTAGGCGGCAGCATTCAAATTGTTGGACAGCCCAATTTCCCAGTCATTCTTACCTCGCTTTCAGATGACAGCGTTGGAGCAGGCTTTGGAATCGATGGACGATCGGCATTTGATACGGACAACAACGACGTTACGACGGGTCTCGTGCGGCTACCGACCGGACCTGAAGTGGATCGCGGGACACTTATTGACAATGACGTCGATGTGAACTTGCCCGGTTTCTTTTCGTTCAGGCCTACGGCGGGCGGCAACAACTCGTTCCTTTCGAATTCCGGTATTACAGCGCAAGGGACCAGCCAGAAGTTCGTTAATACGGACGTGATTTTCGATTTCACCAACTACATTGATATCGGTGCGGTTGGCAATGGATTCGAGCTTGCCAATACCACCATTACGTTGCAGCCAACTCTGGTTTCGCCAGACTTGGTTGTGAGCGAGGGTACGTTCCCCGGCAACAATGGAGTCCCGGTCCGATGGCGAGTCGAGTCCCGATTTGATAACGGTGTATCGAAATTGTTCAATACGTTGATTTTGAACAGCGATCAGCCGCTTGGAGCAATCGACTTCATCAATTATTTGGATGAAGACATACAAGCCCCAAGCGACGATTTCCTTTACGTTACCGGAACACCGGGGCAGCCCGATTTCCGTGCGTTTACAATCGACGATTTTGAGCGTGTTGGGTTTTCGCACGGCGGGATCTACGAGCAGGGTGTGGATCTTCAGAATGCCACCTACACCGGTTGGTCAGCCGATCGATTTCGATCCTTGGCCGGTGCTATCGAAACGACAGGTACAACTTACACGTTGCCTGGCAACATCAACACCGCCAATTTGCCAGCCCGAAACGACAGTGTTCTTGGACCTGTTAACGGTCTAGCAGATGTGACTACCGCCTTCGCATGGCGCGTCGACCCGAATGCGACTTCGGCCAGAATCATGAGCTTCTTGGAGCTGGTTCCGACGGCAATTCAACAGGTGGCGACTCCTGGAGCGTGGCAAGGCGTTTCGGCACAGACCTATTCGAACGACCGCAACGTCGGAGTCGTTTCCGAGCGAGAGTCTGCTCGGGCCAGTGCGCCGTCGGCGAACGATGCACCGTCTACGTCTCAATACCTTGGACAACTTGCAAAACTTGCAACGAGCGGTGACGAAAATGCTCGATTGGGCTTTGAGATACAGGGCGTACTCAATAAGCCATCGGACGTAGACGTTTATAGTTTCACAGCAAACGGGCGAACCGAAGTTTGGCTTGACATCGATCGAACAACGACCGGTTTGGATACGGTCGTTGAGTTGGTAGCGGCTGATGGAACCATCTTGGCTCTTTCGAACGATTCGTATCTCGAGGAAACGCAACCGTTGACCAATCCGTTGTATTCCACCCTCTCCGGAAACAGCGCGAACCCATTGCGAAAGGGTTCACTCATCCAAGTGCCCCGGACTTCGCGCGGTGAGGCGAGAGATGATTACGGAACCAATCCGAAGGACGCTGGCATGCGAGTTTTGCTGCCAGGACAAGCCAATCAAGCTTCGTTGTATCACGTTCGTGTTCGAAGCAGCAATCTGACGACGAGTCAATCTTCGGATACCCCAGCATTGCGTGATCCCGCCTTGGTCGGTAATGGACTTTCCAAGGGATCGTACCAACTGCAAGTCCGCCTGAGTGAAACCCAGGAGTTACCAGGTACATCGATTAGCTACGCCGACATTCGATTTTCGTCCACTGGCGTTACTCTGTCTGGAGTACCGCGGCATTCGCCTTTGGTTGGAGAAACAGCCGAGGTCCAGACAACGTCCAATGACTCGATTCAAACCGCTCAGCCTCTAGGAAACATTGTCCAGACGGATCGACAAACAATTTCGATTGCCGGAAATTTAAGCAGTAACACCGATGTGGATTGGTACTCGTTCTCAATCGATTATCAATCCTTGATCAGTCCACTCGCGCGATATCTATCCACCGTTTTCGATATTGATTACGCCGACGGCATCGGCCGCGCTGACATGTCGATGTACCTGTTTAGGCCAACGGTCACCAACAATGTTCTGACCGGCGGTACATTGATACAGTTTGGGGAAAACAGCAATATCCTTGACGACCGGAACACGTCCTTACGAGGGGCCGACAACACGGATTTAGGTCGAGGCACGACTGGGTCGTTGGATCCATTCATCGGCTCGGTCGAATTGCCTGCGGGCAATTACCTGTTGGCGGTGACCAATCGTTCTCAGGTTCCAACGGTATTGGCGAACCGACTGAACCGAACAGGAAACGATAACTCGGGCGTTCGAATTCAGCCTATTAACAGCGGACGCTTTATCGTTGAAGATCGCGTTGGTGACCGTCTTAGTGCAGTGGCCCAAGGCCCAATCACACCATCGTTCTTGCCGCAATCATCGCGAATTGAATACGATCTAGGCGATGTACCGATGTATTACATTGCCGATCGTGGACAGCAATCGCAAGTTTATCTAGGCAACTCGTTCACGGGTGCTGCAACCAACTCAGTCGGATTCAATGGCGAAGATTTGAGGGACATTGCGATCCGACCCAACGGAGATATCCGCGGATTCCGAAGTCGGGAATTGAATTCGACCGACGCCAATGCAGCCTATATCAATATCAACTCCGGAACCGGTGCAACGACGGTAGTGGGGAATTTCGGCATAGTTACGCAACAACTCGTTACTACAGTCAATCCTACGACCCCTCCGATTATCACCATTGCCCTCGGTGTTCAGAATTTCGGAGTCGACGTAGAAGCACTCACCTTCGTTGAATATGAGGGTGGAGAAACCGGTTTTCTGATTGCAAACCGCAGTGCGGGTGGAGGAGTCAAGTACACCAACAATATTCTCTACCGATTTAACCCGGTAACAGGCCAAGGGCTCAGCGACCCCGCCAGACCCGACGCGTTCAACCGCGTAACAGTTGGTGTTCCTGATCCACCAGATGAGATTGATGGTGCAGGAACCAACGTTACGGAACGTGGCTTTATCGAAACGAATCCACCCTCTGGGGCAGTCTCGACAACGATCGCCGTTTCTGAAGCGACTGAAGTCAGAGCATCCACTCTGGCGTTGATTAACGATGGTGACAGCGTACGAGTGCGCGATAGCGCTTCGAACCAAGTTGTCTTTTTTGAATTCAACGCGGGGCCACAGTTTACGTTAGACCTTGCTCCAAATGCGAATCCGCCGAGACGATTCAATAATGGCGATTTCTTTACCTTGAACAATGTTCGGTATAACGTCAGCTCCAGTCCATCGAGTTCAAGCAATGTCTTTTACACCCCTTCGATGACAAACGAGCAGTTTGTTGAGTCGCTTCGTAATTCTATACCATCGAACATCCAAGTCGGTTTTGATGGAACGCGAGTGAACTTTGTCCGAGACGTTGTAGGTCTTACAGGGTCGTTCGGGACCCTGAACAACAGCGTGGTGACGGATTTACTGACGAGCGGAAACGTGACCAGCGGTCGCATTCCGGTCAATTTCCTTGCAGAGGACACTGCTGAGACCATCGCCGTTCGATTAGCTCAAGCGATCAGTGGTGCTGGATTTCCTGGACTATCTGCGGCAGTCGACGCAACAAATACAAACTGGGTTCAAGTCGTTGGTGGTACGGTATTGCCGACCACCCCAGCTGCTGGATCGGTTGGTGGTGCGCAGAGAGTGGGTATTGCTCCAGGCGGATTGATTCGTGGAATCGCTGGCATCGATGGAGCACTCTTTGCGGTGAGCGACAATGGCGGCTTGTACCGGGTTACGGCAAATGAACTTGCGAGCAATCGTGCTGGAGCGATTGGCTCTTATGTTGCCAGTTCCTATCAGTTGCAAGGAATTCAGTTTCGTGGATTGACCGCAGGGCCGGCCAACTTACAGGGTGGCCGCTACTCGAACCTCCTTTTCGGAACCGATGTGAACGGCAGGGTCTATGCCTTCAATCGTTCTGGTGAATTGCAGAACGTTTTTGCCAATGGCCAATCGTCTGCATTGTTAGGGTCTGGAGCAACAGGACTCCAAGGTTTGGCGTTTTCCAACCTTGATTACAATCTATGGCACCAGACGACACAGCGAGGAACGGATGCTGGACACGGAGTCCCGACCCCCAACGACGGAAGCGATACTTCGAGCGATGGAACTACCAGTTGGTATTTCGGTTTCGAGAATCCCAATGGTCCGTCAGGAAACCTCCATAGCAACGCGTCCTTCGATGCATTCAGCGACCCAACGCGATCACCACGGTTCAATAACGAACCTCTGGTAAACACCTACAATTTCCCTGGGGGAGCGTTGGGTGTGCTCGAAAGTCAATCATTCTCGTTGGCAGGGATGGTAAGGCAAGACTTGCCTACCCTGTACTTCAACTACTTCCTTGACACCGATGACTCACAAAGCGCGGCATCGTTTGCGACCGACTCCTTCCGCGTCTATGGTTCGGATGATGCAGGTGCTTGGCACTTGTTGACAACGAATTACACGTTGGAAACTGCGATTGAAAGGACAACAAACAACTTGCCGGGAAGCACGACGGCTCCCGGTAGGGCTTGGAGACAAGCCCGAGTCGATCTTGGCGTTTTGGCAGGAAGCCAAGATGTAAGACTTCGATTTGAGTTCAATACCGCGGGCAGCATGGGATTTGGAACAGCACGAGCTGGTGGAATTGAAATGCAAGTGGTGTCTGGAGCCGAGTTGCGTGACGGACAGACTTTGACGGTTGGCGGTCGGCAGTTTGAGATCGAGATGGGCTACACGCTTGTTGTGCCTTCGGGGGCCAGTCTTGCGACCGGCAACAGATTGACTGTGATGGGGGTCGACTTCGTCTTCTGGAATGGAACCGGCACCGCACCAGTGGGAAATGTGGTTCGCTTTAATTCCTCGGACACTCCGGACGTCGTTGCTCAATCCATCTTTGCTGCGGTCAACAGTGCAGTATTCACCAAGCCAAGGCAAACCATTAATTTGGATGGTCCGCCACGCGTGGATGTCTCGGATGTTTTGAACCGAGCGACGAAAATAGAAGTACCTGGAAGTTCTGCGAGCCTTGGAGCGGTTAGCTTTACGGTGACGGGTGGATCGATAAATGACAATCCCCTTTTGACTGGCGTAAACGATGACCGAGATGTCGATTTATTCAGCTTGAATTTGGAGGCAGGGTCGACAGTAGTACTAGCAACTACTTCGTCTACGCTAGATTCCTACTTGCGATTGTTCGACGCAAGCGGAAATGAACTCGCTGGCGGTAACAATGGCGTCAATCAACTGGACTCAAATATCACCTTTACGGTAGCGTCTAGTGGACTGTACTACGTCGGAGTTTCAGGGGCAGGAAATCCTCGCTATAGTCCGAGTGTTTTCAATAGTGGGACAAACGGCGGCTCGAAGGGGCGTTACGAGCTGGCAATCGACGTTACACCGCGTCGGAACTTCTCCATATTGGGCAATCGTATTCAGCTTGATGGTGCGACCAGTGTTAGCGTAGTGAATTCGCCAATCATCCTCGAGGGTGGAGCTGGCCTCAATGACCCGTCGAATGTTCCAATTTACATTCAGCAAACCGATTCGGAAGCGATCGTCGCGAGCAAAGTCGCGGCGGCGTTTGAAAGAGCCTTGGCCGGCGGTTCAGATCGATACGCAACCTACGCACAGCGGGACAGGTACATCGATATCACCGGTCTAGCAGTGGGCTCAGCCGGGCCATTCTCGGTGACAACGCCTCGCGGCGAGGATAGCTTCTCTGAGTATCGCACTGGCTTCTTGCCAAGTACAGCACCTAGAGCATTGGGCAATGCGTTCGAAGGAGTTTATCTCGATGACTTCATCATCGGTTTGGCGGAACGAGGCGAAACCGTAACTGGGGCAAGCAACGACACGTCGTTTGTGACAGTTTCATCCCCGGGAAGTGATATTTTGGTTGGCCCGTACCAGCTAGAAATCCGCGGCGGTCAGGAATATGGCCAGCCGACTCTTGGCGGCATTCGCTTGGTTCAAAGCTTTGAGCCAAACCAGCAGCAATCTCGATCTCAAACCGTCAAGTTCAACGGATCGTTCCGAATCGCAGACGGGCAGACCATCGTTCTGAATGATGGCATCAATTCCGTGACATTGGAGTTTGAGGATCTTTCCCTACCGGTAAATTCTTCGGCGAGAGGGGTGCGTCCTGGTAATTTGCCAGTACCCTACAACAGCGCCTTGAATGAGTCAGGTAACGTCATCGCTTCGCGTGTTCGAGACATCATCAACAGTAGTACCGTTCAGAGTCTGATCTCGATCGCTGCTGTTTCTGTCAACGGAAGCGTTGTTGGCCAGGACAACGATGAGATATCGATTGTCGGTACGGTTACGGTAACAATACCAGCATCGATCGGCGTGGCGAGATCGTTGCTTCTGGACGGGGATCGCAATACGGTTCGCGAACAAGGGCAAGTGGTCGTCGAGAACACTCGAATTTCGAACTCTTCCGGATTTGGAATCACATTGCGAGCCGACGCTCGCGATGCGGTCTCCAATGCTCCGAACCCTGGCGCAGTTCGAAACACCGTGACTCTCAACAACCAGCGTCTGTTGCCCGGTGCTGTTGTGGTCAACAATGAACTTGTTGGAAATATAGGTGGTGGGATTAGCATTGTTGGCGATACGGCCACAGGAAACGTCCCTGCCGCTTCCGTCCCGTTTGCTCGAATTGTGAACAACACGATCTTGGGTGGAACGATCAATACGGTAACAGCAACGCCTGCGGCCACCTTCGAAGGCGATTTCTACGGCTTGGGCAGTATTTCTTTCGCCGACTTCATTCCAAATGGTGGTTACAATCCGCGGGCTAACGGCGGTCCTGTCCCGATAGCTGGTTTGCAAGTCCCATCCAACGCGCTGAACGCTCCCAACTACAGTGGGATCGGCGAACCGATCGCAGGCCAAGGGGCTGTGTCGCTCGGCCGCGGTGGAAGCTTGGTCGTTCAATTTACCAACAACATTTTGACCGGGTCAGACGACGCTCGTGCCGACTTGGCAGTGTATGAGGTTGGATCTTCGGAACAAGTTCGAGTCGAGGTCAGTCCTGACGGTTCGAACTACACTTCGGTGGGCTTCGCCTCGTTCAACAACCGTTACATCGATTTGGATGCGTTTGGCTTCAACTCGTTGAGCCAACTCTACTTTGTGCGATTGACGGATGTTGCGAACGACGGTGCCCAGAGCGGCGACTCGGTAGGTGCGGATATCGATGCTGTTGGGGCAATTTCAAGCCGTCCAGGGCAGACGTTCATACCTTTAGGGACCGGTATTCGCGTTGGTGCGAACGCGAGCCCAACACTGATGAACAACATCGTCGCCAATCATGTGACAGGAATTTCTGTCGATGCATCAAGTACTTCGACTGTGATCGGAGCAACACTCTACCAGGGGAACACGGCCAACTCCGGAGGTTCCGCTCCGTTAGGACAGTTTGCGACGATTGTCCCCAACGGTGTTCCTTTGTTCACCAACGCGGCCACAGGTAATCTCTACCCTGTTCCGAACTCGGCCGCAATTGACGCTACGATCGATACTCTCGTGGATCGATCCGCGCTCCTTTCGGTAAAACAACCCCTCGGACTCGCTGCATCGCCTATCGTTGCTCCATCTACGGACATCAATGGTATGCTTCGAGTGGATGACCCCAGCGTAGAAACTCCACCGGGGCTCGGCGAAGGAATATTCAAGGATCGCGGAGCGGCGGATAGAGCAGACTTTGCGGGCCCATCAGCGATTTCAGTCTATCCCTTTGACAACGACGCCCTGGGAGCAGACAAGAATCCTGCCCTCGGTATCGTCGAATTAGCGAATCAGACGTTTACTTACTTCGATTTCCAAATTTTGGATACTTCGCAGGTAGGAAACAAGACGCAGGGAACGGGCGTTAATCCGTTGTCCGTTACTTCAAGCTCGATTCTGTTGTACAAGAATGGGCAGATTCTCGTCGAGGGACTGGATTATCGCTTTGGATTTGACTCCACCAGCAACATCATTCGCTTAACACCGTTGGCTGGAATTTGGGATCGAGAAGCGGTCTACCAAGCTCGCTTTATCAATACCAATGAATCAGCCATAACACTGGTAGCCCCAAAGAATATTGTAGACGGAACAATCTACACTGTTTTGGATTCCACGAATTTCAGTACACGGTTTGAGCTCGACACTGGCATTCGTCTCGCGGTACCGTCTTCGATCGATGGCTTTACGACTGCGGCGGTTGACGGCACTACATTCCGAGTGGATGACGGTTTCCGAAGCGTCACATTCGAATTCGATGACAATGCGAATGTGCGACCTAACAATGTCCAAATTCTCATCAGTACTCAGGATCCGCCGAGTGTATTGGCCGAGAAAGTGGCAGCAACCATACGCAACGCTGGCCTAAACCTAACAGCAAAAGCAATCGGAGGCAGTGAGCTGCAGATTTTGGGTGGAAGTCTCGTAAATGTTTTCGCGGAAGACAGCCAAATGACCGTTACGGGTCGTGCAGGAACCACGCCGGGCTATGGGCTTCAAATACCTACGACAAACGGATTGCCAGTTGGTGTTGCCGATGGTCAACGGTTTACCATCCAACGCGGAAATACAACGCTAGTCTTCGAGCTTGATGATAACGGTACGATTGGTGCAAACAACATTCGAGTTCCATTGAACACCGGTTCAACGGCTGGTTTTGCCGCTGGCATCGTTTCCGCGATCAACGGGGCGAATCTGGGATTGACTGCGGTCGCACTGCCCGGTGGTCTGATTTCGGTAGGAACACAATCCGATTTGAGAATCCAAGCGTCCAGCACCGCTTTGCTAGTAGTTGGTACTCCTGGCCAGGGGGCGTCGATTCCTGTCACGATCGATCTGACGCAAATCACAACAAGTGAAGAAGTTGCCGAAGCACTCTCGAAGGCGATTGTCGCAAGCAATCTGCCTGGAGTTCGGTTGACTCAACTTGCATCCACGATCCTCATCGAAGGAGCCCGCGGATTGGCTGGTTTGGGTGTAGGGCCAGTAAGCGGTATCCGTGACCGAGCTGGCAATGCAATGCGAGCGACTGAGATAAACGGCCAAACATTGGTTACCATTTTCTTGGGTCAAGGACTCGATTATGGAGATGCCGCCGATCCAATCTATGCAACCAAAAAAGCAAGCAACGGCCCGCGTCACGTCGTCGTCAACGGCTTCTCACTCGGACCTACGGTGACTGCCGATGCGGATGCACGCTTGATTGACTTAGATTCGGATGATGGCGTAACGGTCGGAGCGCTGACGGCTTCCTTTGGCGGTTCAATCGTTGTCAACGTCCAAGGAATTATCACCGGGTCCAGACCGGCATTCATCAGTGCTTGGCTCGACGCGAACGGAAACGGAACTTTCGAATCGACCGAAAAGATTCCGGTTTCTGGACGAATTGGAGAAGGCAACAATACGATCTCGATTCCAAGGACAATCATTCCTGGCACTTCTAAGACGAATGGGCCAGTGGCTTTGCGAGTAAGATTGTCTTCAAGAGAGAATATACCGGTACCGAACGGAACGGCTCTACAGCTTGGACCGACTGGAGTTTGGCCAAACGGGGAAGTGCCAGATGGAGAAGTAGAAGATTACTACGTCAACATCAATCGCAATCCGTATACCAATCAGTCGAACCGCCTGGACGTCAACGCAGACGGTGGTGTTTCGCCGTTGGATGTTCTCCAACTGGTGAATTACATCAATGCAAACGGCTCAGGACTGTTGCCATTCCCAGCACTTAACACACCTCCTTACTTGGATGTGGACGGTGACGGATTTGTCGGACCACTCGATGTCATTACCGTTATCAACTACATCAACTCGCAAACATCGGGTGGTGGAGTTGGCGGCGAAGGCGAGGGTCCCGCGTCCGATCGATGGGTTTCCGCTGCAAGCTATGCCGCTCCAGAAGTCACGACAAAGCCATCGAACGAAGTGAGAACACCTTCGAGGGTGGAAGCATCGAGGGCGATCCAGACTCTCGATTCGTATCTCGCTTCGGTTTCGTCCAACATTGGGCCAGCACTGGCCGTCGATCAACTCGACTGGTCAAGCGTTCTTCCAACGGAGGATTCGACCGAGGAGAAAGATTCAGGACTCGCCTTGAACCTTGCTATCGACGATATCCTTGGAAGTCTTATCTAGACCTTTCACTTCGTCTCAAAAAAACACTGCGGCCGGGTTTGCAAGAACTCGGCCGCTTTGCATTCCAAAAGAGTACTATGTACTCGAACTGACGGCACTCGTAGCGGAAGTTGCAAACTTCCTGGAGTTCGAGGCACTTCAGGAACTCTCACGAGATTCCACTATTTGCTAACTCAACGCCATTGGGAGTAAGTCCGAGGTACGCCCATATCCTTTTTAATCATCTCAATTGGTACAGCATTTGTATATTCCCTATCTCGTCCGATTTGGACAAAGACAGTTGATTTGGCAATTGCATGTTTGGGGGATGAATGATGTTTTCAAGTACCGGGTCGGTTTTCAATAGAACGGTTGCAATGTTTTCTGCTATCGCCTTTTTAGCGGCCTTAGCTCCGTCAGCATTTGCAAATCCCTGGTCATGGGCTTTGGGAGACGCCCGATCTGTGCAAGCTCGCACGAAAGACATCGCGGAACGACTGAACCGGGAATTCCCATACAGTCAAGCAACCACGCTAGCGCTCTACATGGACAATGCAGCCTGCCAAATGGTCGACGATGTTAAGTCGGGAGCATCTTGGGAGCAAGTTCAAGCATCCTTGAGTCGAACCTGCTCTCTTGCGTCGCAAGTGAACGAAATGGCAAATACAGACTGTCACGTGCGGAACGACAACCGGACTCGCGATTACATGAACGATCTCTCAAAACGAGTGGAACGGCTTCGATGTAACTTGGACAAGGCCTACTCAAAGACTCAGCCCAAGTTTTACCCTCAGCCAATCGTAACGCAACGACCTAACTGGAATGTACAACCTCAATTGGACCCGTTCGCAAATTCGCACAATGGCGGCTGGAACAGCAGTTTCCAATTGCGAGCAGTACCAAGCAATCCCTCACACGTTAAGCGATGCCTACCAAGCGACGAGCCTCGGTTCAAATCTCTGCCGTATCCACGGGACACTTACGAATTTGATTCGGCACCCTACATTGAACAACCTGCTAGCCCGGTCCACCCGATCGAGTATCGGGTGGAAAGAAACGTGCACTCGCACAATCCTCGAACAGCAGCCTTCGTCCAGCTGGGACTTCAAGCGATCATGCTAATGGCGGAAAATCGTTAAGCCAGCGGGAGGAAAAATCACACCATGATTCGTAGCTGGATTGGCCAGAATTCAGTACGTACTGAATTCTGGCGAATCCAGCTACGGCAGGGCGAATCCAGCTACGGCAGGGCGAATCCAGCTACGGTAGGGCGAATCCAGCTACGGCAGGGCGAATCCAGCTACGGTGGGGCGAATTCAGCTACGGTAGTTTTCCGCCTGCTTCTCGCGTTATTGCAAATTCAGCATCTTTGCAAACGCCTGCAGTGCCGTTTGCCAAGCCGGCCTAGTTTGCAAATAGGTTTCCCACCAATCCATCATGACTGGGACGATCTCGGAGTGAACATCTCGATCCTTCGGGACGGGAATGTGCCAATGTTCGATAGCAAGTTCGACCACAGCTTCATCGCAGCGTCCCAATTCCATAACTTCGGCCGCTGCCAAAATCGGCGGCAACATGGCTAGCGGAGCAATCCGCGCGAGTAGATTAGTACCGATGGAGTCGCTATGGACCGGCAAGTCGAGTTGTAGCTGAGACAATAACCACGCCAATCTAACAACTTCAGGCAGCTCGACCAAGGGATTGGTCAGTACCGCTTCGAGGCGAACTATATTCTGATCGATATGCGCATATCCTGCCCCGCCGAGTATGGGCTGCAACAGCACGACACGAGCTTCGGGAACCAGCAGGTCTTTTTGCGTCAATCGCCCCAAATGGGCGAGCAAGCCAGGTCCAAAGCCTAACCAGTGCTCTTGGATGGGCCTCGCTCTCAGAGGAAGCTGTTCCTGGAATTTTGGAAAGAGTTGATTGTAAGCCGCTTCGATATCGGAAACGAAACCGGACAATTGCGATGTGGCGGACTTATTGTCGATGCGAACGGCAGCTTTTCGCACGACCGCTTGCGCCAGCTCCGTGTTCGAATCGATCAACGCCGAATGGCCGATCAAAAGTGACCAAAAGCGAGCGGAATCAAACGGGGCTGCGGTTTCGATCCACTTCCCCAAGTTCAAAGCGTATTTACCTATGGATTCGGAGACGCGCACGTCCGCCAACTTGTCGCCGTACACGCAAATAGATTGCGAAGCATGCAAGGCGCTGGCCGAAGCGTTTGGAGTCCAGGTCAAGTGCATTATTTAGCAGGCTTGCTTGAGTCTCGAGACACGACCTGCTCGCTGATCCATTGCTCGAGCTCTTTCCAATCCACTGGGGGCAGCTTGCTCAAGTCCGGTCGGAGAGCGACCGCATCATGAATGTAAACATGTTGGATTTCTTTTTGCGTTTTTGTGGTGTTCCAATGGAGCAAAATACGAACGCAGGAACTCAGCGAACCTTGGACTTCCACTTCGTAACCGCAGAGCAAGGGGACGTCCAGCCACCCAAACTGACGAGCCGCCAAGGCGGGAAATTCTGCGTCCAAGTCCCGGGTTACCGTAAAGACAGCGCTGGCCACGTCGGTAGAATCTATTCCGTTGCGGCGGATAATTAGTGCCAAAAGCTGACGAGTGGCCTTGAGAATCGCATCACGCGTGTTAGCTTCGACGGTGGTTGCACCGCGAACTCCACGGCACACCGTGTTTTCCGACATCCATTAGTCCTTTTCAAAACTGAGCAATTACCGAAAATTCAACCATATACGGACGGCCCAACACGGTACCTGTTTTCCTAACAGCCGCAATACCTTGAGTCGTTTTTCTTCGCCTTTGCAAACAAACCAAGCACAAACCACCCCCGAATTCCCGTACTTATGCAAGCTGACGAATCACTCGTTAACAACCCAATTTCGCTCGACTCGACCGTCCCGCCAGAGCTCGATCCGAAGCTATTCACGATTCTAATCGTCGATAACGACCCGGCTCATGCACGAGCAATGACCGAAAGCCTAGAACGAACCGGTTACCGATGCACCGTTGCGACCAGCGGGCCCGAAGGGAAACGGATGCTCGAACAAAACACGTACGACGTCGTGATTACCGATTTGATGATGAACGATTTCGACGGAATGCAAGTTTTGGCCTTGGCCCGCCAACTTCTGCCCGATTGCCAAGTGGTCATGGTCACCGGCCATGCCACCGTGACCAAAGCCGTCGAAGCCATGCAGCTCGGTGCCTTTAACTTCCTCGAAAAGCCGATCACCCCAAACCGGCTCCGAGCAATCGCCGCCAAAGCGGTCGAATCGGTCCAGCTCAAGCAGACCAATATCGAACTTCGCCGGCGTCTCGACGAAAAGTTCGGATTCGAAGGGATCGTCTACGCAGGCCCGCAAGTGCAGTCGCTCATCGACCGGCTCAAGCGTATTGCCCCCACCGACGCGACCGTCTTGATCACCGGCGAAAGCGGGACAGGCAAGGAGTTGATCGCGAGAGCCATCCACCAGAACAGCCCACGCAAAAACAAACGCTTGGTAGCTCTCAATGTTCGCGCGGTTTCTGAGAATTTGGTCGAGAGCGAAATGTTTGGCCACGTCCGCGGTGCCTATACCGACGCTGTGACCGATCGCGAAGGTGCGTTTCAATACGCTGATGGCGGCACTCTGTTCTTGGATGAAGTTGGCGATATGCCGATGAGCACTCAAATCAAACTGCTGCGTGTCCTCGAAGAACATCAAATCACACGAGTCGGCGACAACAAACCGATCAAAGTCAACGTACGGTTGATCTCGGCTACGAATCGACCACTCGAGAACATGATCGAGGCAGGCGAATTCCGAAACGACCTTTACTATCGTTTGAAGGTGGTGACGGTTCATTTGCCAGCGTTGCGTGAACGCCGCGATGATATCATTCCACTGATGGACCATTTCCGAAAGACGTTCATCAAACGACATAGCCACGGTTCTTGCAATTTTTCGCCCGCAGTCACACGGAAGTTTTACGCGTACGATTGGCCAGGCAATATTCGCCAGCTTCGAAACTTCGTCGAGACCATGGTTGTGCTCGATACCGATGGGCGATTGGATCTCGACGATCTGCCACCCGAGTTGATTGAGCCGGGAATGGATGTCTCGAGCGAAGTACTTGCAGGGGCAAAGATCGAGATGGGAATGACCGAATCGGTCTCGGGGCTTCAACTGCCCGGCGAATTGATCGGTAAGACCATGGACGAAATCGAGCGTTGGGCCATCGAGGAGACGCTTAAGCTGACAGCAGGGAACCGAGAAGAAGCGGCCAAGGTTCTCGACATTGGCGCACGAACCCTTTATCGCAAACTCGACAAATACCGTCAGGATTAGTCTGCATCATGGAACCGGACGACGAGCTCTGTTTGTGCTTCCACATATCCTGGCGCAAGGTGATTAACTACATCCGCATTCATCGAGTGAAAAAGCCGAGCATGCTCAATGAATGCGGGGGAGCTGGCACCGGCTGCGGCTGGTGCCGCAAACAACTCGAGAAGCTCACCGTACAAGTCAACGAAGTCCCACCCGAAGCCAGCGACATCGAAGCGTGGCTCAAGGACCGTTCCCCCAACAAACAAGTCTACGCATCCGGCCGCGAAAAATACCGAGAATCGCTTTAGGCAGCAGTCACAAAACTACCGTAGCTGGATTCGCCAGAATTCAGAACATACTGAATTCTGGCGAATCCAGCTACGAATCGTTGTAGGTCCTCTCACGCCGCTCGTCTAAGGCGAGCAGGCTAAGCACCTTCACATGGCTCTGACGGGAGAGCGAGGCTCCTGCCGAGCTTTGCAACCCAGGCATCGCCGACAACTACTACCGCCTCCTCGTCAGTAGTGCACATGAAGAACATAGAATGCCTACAGAGAACCTAAAATGGACCATTTGGTTCCGGCCGGGGCGAGCGATTTCGGCGGAAGAACTAACGTTTTGGGTGACTCCGTCTAGAGACTTATTTCTGATGTGCAGGAAAGAAAGCCGATTTGCGAAGTCGCTGAGCTACTTCTTCTTGCTTGGGATACCAACCGTCTTTTTGTTTCTTGCCATCTTTGTGATCGATGTTTGGTACGGCAAAGTCATGTTTGTTTTGATCTCAATGCTTGCCATTTGGGCTGTTACGGCGAAACTCAGATTTTCCGTCTCTTCCGATCGTGGCGTTTTCCAAATCGACTCGTGGCATTTTGGCTTATGCACGGGAATTACTCGCATTCGGTTATCTGACGACTATCGCTTTGAAGTTTCGCCCCCGTTGCAGTTGCACGAATGGTCCCCGGACGAGTTGATCCTTTCGAACGGACGTGATCGACACAAGTTTTTTGTGGTTCGCTCAGGCGAAGAGTTTTCCAAAGTTCTAGAGCAACTCAATGACAGCCTTGCCAAACTCATTGCGACCCGAGTACCTCCAGAGGAGCCGTAGTAAGTGTAAAGCGATTGTCCTCAATCGCTTGGCCCGCACTTTAGGTCGTTCTTGATTAACTAAAACGATTGAGGACAATCGTTCGACACTGTGTACAACGTGAACTTACATGCCCAATGCACGACTGTCGTGTGTTTCTCAAAACATAGCTTCGTTTCAAATACCTTGCGATACGGTTCGCTCAAAAACGCAACGGCAATCACGATCTTGCGAGGATGCATTTCAACAGATTCGGCAATGCGATCGAGGAGTGCTTCCAAAATATAAGTATCGAACGGGTTGAACAAAAAGAACATCGAATCGTTTGGCTGAACGGGATAGTCCAAAACATCGGAGCAGTGAATCTCGACCTTCGAGCCCGTCTGCTTGCGAGCATCGAACTTGGCCCAATTCGACGACGCTATTTCGCATAACTCCTTCGCGAATTCAATGCCTCGCACCTGATTCACGCCGCACTCCGCTGCGACGAGGAGAACCTTTCCTTTTCCGCTACCACAATCCACCAACGCGCTATCTGGAGCAACCAATGCCCGCATTTGAGGAATCAATCTCCGTAGCGGCATCAAGCGTGTCCCCTCGTAGTAATTCCCTCGGCCGCGATTGCGGCTTTCAATGGATAGACCATCCAGGTAAGTCACACTGACCGTATCCAATCCATACGCTCTTTCAAACGATTGGTCCATG
>CANHVO010000005.1 GCA_947463915.1 Planctomycetaceae bacterium | reverse complement strand
GGCCAAGTCTTAGGTAGCACTCAAAAAATCAACAACTGGCCCCTTTTGAAGCGCTCATGAGTGGCCCCTTTTAAAGCGCCCACTGACACCAGGTGGATGTAAAAGGTGTCAGGAACCGTTTTCCACACAAGTTCAATAAACGGTTCCTGACTCCTTTTCTTCCTCCCCTTTTTCCCCCGCAAACGCTGTGAATCTAGAACAATTGTGGCTGCGAGGCACGAAGGTTAGAGACAAAAGGCTCGCCTATTTGAAAAATCTTGAATTATTAGGATATGTCGATATTTCAAACACCAGCGTCTCAGACAAAGTCCTCGAAAAATCACGCACTTAAAACGAATGTACTATCTCCACCTACCAGGAACTAAAGTTACGCGATCAGGTATGGATTCCTTGGGCGAACGATTGCCTGGCTGCACAATTTACGGGACTCCAGATGGTGTTCAATACACGGTACAGCGACACCAACGGTAGACTAATCACAATCCGGTAACCGTAAACATAGAAGGATTAGATTCTGCGTGGTCGTTCATGGAATGTATGTAGCTGGATAGAGGGCGTCCTTAGCACGCCAAGCCTATTGCGAACTTGGGCTCGAGGCCCGCGTTCGCTTTGAGTCCGGCCCATCCTGGCCTGAAATCGTTAGGGCGTTATCTGACATTCAGAATTGGATTGAGGATAGGCAAGGTTGCTAGCTAACCACCTTGCCTCTTGTACAGCGAAGCGTCCATCTAACTAGCTAGCATTCCGCTGTCCAGTCCCCAAACACAACCAGGTTTTTTGGAAAAACTTTGAGAAATTTCGCATTTACTCTCAAGACTCATTGCAGCATTTCCAATCCGTCTTGACGTTGCAAGCTGTGATTACTAGTTTCACAGAAGCCAGAAATAGGATGTTTCTGATTGCTTTCGGCCGTTGTGCAATCGACTGATCCCCCCTTACTTTTACTTGAGCAAACTAGCATGAAGCAGATTGCGGTAATCATCCCTCTCGTCGAATGGACCGACTACGTTCTGCGCTCTGTCAACAGTGCGCTGTCAGCTAACACCACCGATTCGATTTCTCAGAACGTCGAGTGTGTCGTTGTTGTCAACCGAGAAGAGGATGCCAGTCGACTTCGAAGCGAGTTTCCAAATCAATCTCTGAAAATCGTCACGCATTCGTTTTGCTCGCTCGCAGAAGGATTCAATCTGGGCTGCGCAGTTATCAACAGCGACTACGTGATGAAGTTGAGCCCTGACAACATCTTGATGGATAGTTGGTTTGAGGCCTCGGCGGAAACGATGGCTTCGAATCCAACCGCAAGAATGCTCTATGGTGCAGGCTTTGAAGTTGACCAGAATGATTTACCGCATAAAGAGCGAAACCCCAGGCTGCCTTCCCTCAGAAACCTTTGCTCGCGAGTTTCACTCGTCGAGGATGCCGTTATCTACGACAGGCGACTCTTTCAAGAGTTCGGCGGATTCGATGCAACTCGCCAATTTCATGCCGATTTTGAGTTCGCACTGCGACTGGCCATGGCAAAAGTTCCGGTGGCTGAAATCAAAGCCAAGATCATTGGCAATCGTGTAACGTATGTTCGTAGAAAAGCCACTCCGGAGGAGATGGGCAAACAGCTATTTGCAACGAACGAAGCCATCGAAATTTTGAAATCGCATGAACTGGAACCTGCCGACCGTTGGATTCTGCATCGTGCGGCCATCGAAGCCGATCTTGCTGGCCATACTCGACTTTCCAGCATCTCCTTCGACCGTCACGTATTTCAATCCGCATTCAACTATCGACTAGCGGGCAATTTAACTTCCTCACAAAAGTTTACGACGGCAATGAGCCTGGCCCTCGAGCATGCGAGAATCGAATCCAATCACTTGCTAAAGCGGCCTCGTTTCGCGACTCGATTTCTTCGATTCAATGAGCCCGATCCACAAGCGAAACCGGAACAAGCTCTCGAGATTCAGGCTGCCACCAAACCTGCGTCAGTCGACCGTCCGTCCCGCCGTATTTTTCAATTGAAATACAACGAACCATCCCCGCTATTGATACCAAACAGCTACTATCAGAAACGCTCAACCAGTTCGCTTTCGATTTCCATCGCTACACCAAATCTGAACCAGGGCGTTTTCATTGAACGCACGTTGACGAGTGTTTTGGATCAGCAGTATCCGAAACTGGAGTATGTCGTCCAAGACGGTTGCTCACGCGACAACAGTGTCGAAGTCATCAGGAAATATGAGTCGCAAATTTCTTCGTGGCAATCGGTAAAGGACCACGGTCAATCGCATGCCATCAATATGGGACTTGAACGAACCTCCGGCGATATCATGGCCTACCTGAACTCAGACGATATCCTCCTGCCTGGGAGTTTGGACTACGTCGTTAATCACTTCGAACAACATCCCGAGGTGGATGTCGTTTACGGTGATCGATTGCTGATCGACGAAGAAGATCGGGTTATCAATTACTGGGTTCTTCCGGAGCACGATGCCGGAGCCATCGTGTGGGCCGATTTCATCCCGCAAGAAACTATGTTTTGGCGACGAAGCGCATGGGATGCCATCGGCGGAAAAGTCGACGAGTCCTTTCACTTTGCAATGGACTGGGACATGATCTTGCGATTCCGAAGCCACGGTCTACGTTTCGCTCATTTACCCCGATTCCTTGGAGCTTTCCGGATAACCGAAAGTCAAAAGACCAACCAACTCCAAGCTTCAGTCGGTCAACAGGACATGAACCGTTTGCGAAAACGCGAACTTGGTTACATTCCCAGCGATATCGAAATCGCCCATCGAATGGAGCATTACGTCAGCAAGCAAAAACAAGCTGAACAAAAGCACAAGTTCACTTCGTACATCACACGGTGCGTGAATGCCACGACGGCCTGGAAGCCTTCCAGTTCATCCCCTTCCTCGAGCTGCGTATCGCGAGCGGCTTAACCACGAAAGCATAGGTGCTCCATTGAATAGTATGCAAAACCCAGTCTGCGAAGTTGTGGAAAAATGCGAATTGCATAGTGTGTTTGAAATGCCCGGTGTGGCCTGGCTCTGTCCAGTTATGCTTTCAGGCCAGACTATCGCCTCCAAGGCACAATCGCAATCGACTCGACGCGCAGTGATGGATACGCTCGAAATCCTTTCGGAAGACGAATATCTAACCTACCTCAGGGCCTATTATCAAGCTGGAGAAGAGAGATTTGGGACGCACTGGAATTATGCTGACTTGCTTACTTTCTTGCATGCAAGTGCTTCCCTATTAAAACCCCGTAACTATTTGGAAATCGGCGTTCGAAGAGGGCGAAGCCTTTCCATCGTCGCACAATGCAGCCCCGCTTGCCGTATTTTCGGATTCGATCTTTGGATGCCGAATTATGCAGGAATGCCAAATCCAGGCCCGGATTTTGTAAGAGAGGAACTGGAGCGAGTTGGTTTTACAGGGAGTCTCGAACTGGTTTCGGGCGATTCTCATCAAACACTGCCGGAGTTTTTTCGCGAGTTTCCTGAAATCGAATTCGATATGATCAATGTCGACGGCGACCATTCCGAAGAGGGCGCTAGACAGGACATCCAACAAGTTTTGCCACATTTGGCCGTGGGAGGTATCTTGCTACTGGACGACATCACGCATCCACAGCATACGTATCTCGAAGAGGTATGGGACGATCTCGTAGGCAACAACGCACAATTTAGCGCAGCCAAGTACACTGACCTTGGCTATGGTGTCGCAGTCGCTGTTCGAAAGTGGTGATGCCAAATGGACTTCAAAAGATGAAAGTCATCGTTACCGGCGCGAATGGATTCATTGGCGACGCCGTCACGAAAGAGCTGGTAGCGACCGGTCATGACGTGATTGCCTGTGTACGCTCCAAGGCCCTGCCGCACGCTGCGGCCGTACGAGTTTATTGCGGGGAGATGAGTGGCCCGGCCTTTCAGCAATATCTTCGGGACGAAAAACCGGACTACGTTGTGCATTGCGCTGGGGCAGCGAGCGTTGGTGCATCCATCGCCAGCCCAGGCCAAGATTATGCGAGCAACGTCGTGCTCACACGCAATCTATACGCTTGTATCGCCGTTGCTAGTCCGAGCACCCGAGTCGTGTTCATGTCAAGCGCAGCGGTCTATGGCCAACCAGAGCAATTACCGATCACCGAATCAACACAATGCAAACCTATTTCACCGTATGGAATTCATAAACTGAGGTGCGAGGAAATCGGGCAGTGGTTTCGCGAAAATCATGGACTGCAAATTACGGATCTCAGAATTTTTTCTGCATATGGCCCTGGACTAAAGAAGCAAGTTCTTTGGGATACCTATCAAAAATCGCTCAACAATCCTTGCGTGACGTTGGGTGGCAATGGTTCAGAAACCCGAGATTTCGTGTATATCCGAGACCTAACCAATCTTGTTATGGCCATCATCCGAGACTCCAGTTGGAACGAAAACCAACTCAATGTCGCATCGGGGGAATCAGTAACCATTCGCGAATTGGCGAAAGCGTTTCTCTCGGAATTGGGCTATCGCGGGCAACTTCGTTTTTCAGGTACAATATCACCCGGTTCTCCTCGTTTTTGGAAAGCTGATAATTCGAAGCTTGTCGAGTTGGGGTTGCGCCCTTGTTTCGTCCTCGAAGATGGGCTTCGAGAGTACGTTCGCTGGATCCGAGATGCCAAAGGAACTTTCGATTCGAATCGCATTTTGGCTCGTGCAGGATAGTATCCATCAATGGGCAAACTGGATTGCTGGTTTGTACTATGTATGTCACTGTCTAGAAGCGTTATCGACTCTTCCTATTGAGGAACGGCCGACCGTCGTTGCGTTTGTACCTGAGAATCTGATTCCAAAGTTTCGTGAAACATTTGATTTCTCCAAATGCGATTGGATTGAGGTGATATCGGTTTCTGAATCCGATGTGGCTACGCCGGCGGGCCTCGCCCGATTAACGGAAACCGTGGAGTCGCAAAAATGCGAGATATTGTTTCCTGCCATTTCTCCACCGTGCGTCACGTTTTCGGGGAAATTGGTGGCTTGGATTACCGACTACCAACACAAGTACTACCCAGAGTTTTTCTCGGAGGCAGAAATCGCGTTCCGAGATCAGTTGTTCTCGTTCATGACCGCAATTTCGTCACGAATTGTATGTAGCAGCGAAACAGTGCGTCACGACTTGGCTCGATTTTATCCGGCTGCAAAAGAACGTGGAGCCGTATTGCGATTTACGACTTCGCCACCACCCGCGGCACTTGTTGTTAATGTCAATGACACACTGAGACGCTTAGGAATATGCCAACCCTACGCATACCTTCCATACCAATTTTGGAAACACAAGAACCACCTGACAGTATTTCAAGCATGGAAAAAAATGCGTGAGAGTGGTCATCGCTATCAGCTTGTTTGCACGGGGGCAACCACGGACTCGCGATCCCCAGAGCATTTCTCCGAATTGAGTGATTACTTACAGAATGCAGGAATTGCGGATGATGTTCGCGTTCTAGGAATGGTTCCTCGTGAGG
The DNA here is from genome assembly GCA_947463915.1 of Planctomycetaceae bacterium. Taxonomy (GTDB): domain Bacteria; phylum Planctomycetota; class Planctomycetia; order Pirellulales; family Pirellulaceae; genus JBKCUI01. The sequence continues at coordinate 57,391 of CANHVO010000005.1, read as the reverse complement.
ATCAATGGCAATTGTACCGAGGAGCAAAACTCATTTTGCAACCGTCCTTGTTTGAAGGATGGAGTACTTCCGTCGAAGAAGCACGTTGCCTTGGAAAACCCATTCTGCTTTCTGACATACCAGTACACCGTGAACAACTCAGTGAAAGCGGCTTTTTCTTTGAATCAACGAATTCCGAATCCCTGGCTGAGTTGATTGTCGGAACTTGGGACAAGCTTCCAGACGGAATCGACTTGGAGTCAGAAAGGATGGCAAATCAAGAAAATCCTCAACGACTTCAATCGTTTGGCCGCACGCTACTCAGTATTTTCCGAGAAACGATGACGGACTCCACTGCGTCGATCTCACGCGATGTGCTTCCGCTTTTTCTGTATTTCCAACGTGAGGCGAGAGAGCGATTGAAAATCGTCGAGCAGATGCATGGACATATTTCCTATTTACAAGGCCAGGTAGACAAGCACGCTTTGGCAAGGGAATGCCGTGTCGCAGAACTGAAGCCGGAAAATGTAGAACTCGTCCAACCGCTTGAACTCGCAGTTGCGGAAAACGCCCCCTTGTTAGGTCCTGAATCGGAAGTCGCTTTGGAAACGCCCCGATTGACGCCATGGTCACAAATTGGCAAATTCTTGAGAAAGCTAGCTCGACAAAAGGGCTAGTTGGTTCCCCTCAGCGGTGACTCCACCAATCGAAAATGCGTCTACGAAACTTCTTCCAAGCTTTTGACCATTTCGACCGTTTTTTTGCATACTTCCAATCCACTCGCCAGTCGGAAGACTCGCTTTCCAATTGACGATAGCGTTCTACGAGGCTGGGGGTGGCACTTGAATCAAACGGATCCGCGATATCTCGAAGCGACGCGTGCCCTCGTCGAATCGCTTCTCTCCAACTAGGTTCGATGACCGTTCCGCAACTCAGTCTATCGAAACGACTTCCGGAACTGACTGGTGTGGACTTTGTTTGGTCAAGTTCGCGCCAATAGCCTTCCATGAGTGGCTTCAACGCCGGCATTTTCTTTAGCTTGACTCGGCTTTGTTGACGCTCAAAGGAGTAAGGATCTTCTGGAAGGAATTTACTAAAGTGAAACAGCACTAGCGGACTATCGCCAATGAAAAAATGACCATCGACCCTTTTTTCGATTGACGATTGAGAGAGGGACCAGTGGCCAGCGTTATACCCTGGATGCCGAAGCGACTTGACGCTTGGGAAAAGGCCTGGCACCAAATTGAGCCATTTTTGGTCGACAAATATTCCGCCCATGATGTCGACGATGCAGTCGTTGGCCATTCGCCTACACCACCATTCCAGCATCGAATCCCCGTCCGCACTTCCGTGGATCGCGATGAAACCTCCGTTGAACGTCCCGCAACGTAAGTATTCCGATTCGGAAGGGAACTCCCCGTCGTCAGGCAAAGGCTGGACGAGATGCGGCGTCAGGAGCACCAGCGAGGTTTTCAGCTCCTCCCAAACCTCGTCCATCGGTTGATAAAGCCACATATCCGCATCGAGATAAACCAAATCGGTATGACCAAGTCGCCGCCCAGCTAGCATCGCGAAGGGTTTGCATGCACAAACGAACTCGAAAGGAGTGTATTGAAACGCCATGCGCTGCCAATCTGGCAAGTGCAATTCTTCAATGGTTAGCCAGCGGATCGAGGCTAGACTCTTCGTTGAATTTCGCGATCTCTCTTGAAGATCTGATTTCGACAAGCAATCGACAACGGCAATATAGAAGGTGCATTGAGGTTCCTGAGCCAAGCAGCTTCGAGCCAGAGTCAAAGCGTATTTCAGGTGGCTCAGGGTGACCACAGTTAGGATTGCACGTTGCGGAAAAGGCTCCGAATTTTTCCCGAGTGCTTCCAAGGGCGATCTCTCCACATTCTACTTGGAGTAAATGTCGTAAATGATCAAAAATCCATCATTGTAAACATGTCAAAGTTAACGGTAACGCGTGCACGGGGTCAACCTCAATTTCGCTACCCCCTCATATTAGCCAAGTTCGCAGTTGATCGTTTGTCAATGAAAGCAACGATCGCATGCCTAAACTTTCCGCGAGAATTCGAATCCCTTATACAACTCTGGCTTTCGGATGTATCGTATTGCAACCAGTTGAAGAAGGACAGATTGATTGCCTGACTTATGCCGGTAATCGTTGTTCCCTCAAAGACTGGAGGGCAAGTCCAACCTTGTGTTCCGATCGAGCGTCAAGCACTAGACTAGACGGCAGTCCTTGTCATGACGTAGAACTCTAGTCTTTAACTTCTCATCCTCATTTCACGATGGAAAACAATATGAAAGGAATCGTTCTTGCGGGCGGATCCGGCGCGCGACTGCACCCCATCACGCGCGCAGTCAGCAAGCAATTGCTGCCGATTTATGATAAGCCGATGATTTACTATCCGCTGTCAACCTTGATGCTGGCAGGGATTCGCGAAGTCCTAATCATTTCCACTCCAAATGATTTGCCGTCGTTTCAACGATTGCTCGGCGATGGTACTCAATGGGGAATGCGTTTTCAATTTGCCGAACAACCAAAACCAGAGGGGCTATCACAAGCGTTTCTCATTGGCCGCGAGTTTATCGGAGATGATCGGGTCGCATTGATACTCGGCGACAATATTTTTTACGGTCAAGGATTTCGAAAAACACTTTACGACGCAGCTCGCAAAGAGACTGGCGCCACGATCTTTGGCTACCGGGTGAACGATCCAGAGCGATATGGTGTCGTGGAGTTTGGCGAAAACGGGAAAGTCATCTCAATTGAAGAAAAGCCAAAGGAGCCAAAGTCCAATTTTGCAGTGACGGGTTTGTACTTTTTCGACAATCGAGTTGTTGAGATCGCGGCCAAGCAGAAACCTTCTATGCGAGGTGAATTGGAGATTACGGATGTCATACGAGATTACTTGGTGAGGGGCGAGTTGTCGGTAGAGTTGTTTTCACGCGGTTTCGCTTGGCTTGACACGGGAACCAAGGACTCGATGCTGGACGCATGCAACTTCGTTGCTGCAATTGAAAAGAGGCACGGTCTGAAAATTGCTTGCCCTGAGGAGATCGCTTACGTTTGTGGATTTATCGACAAGCCCCAGTTGCAGCGACTGGCGGAATGTTACATCAACGAGTATCGAGACTACTTGCGTGCGATCGAATAGCTCGGCTCACCGATTGCAAACTCTCGTAAAAGGCGGATCCGCTTTTGTGGGCTGGATGGGCTGGGTTCGGTACGCTCTGGTAGGGACTAGTTGTTACGAAATTGAATGACTTTGCCACGTATTGATCACAAATCAGTTACAGCCTATCTTGCATCTACAGGTGAGCGGCAAATTAAGCCGAATCGTGGATTGGATCGACGCTACTCCAAAATGGACGGGATCGCATGAGTTTTTTTTCAGACTACGTAAGCGTCGTTGCTAACGCGATTGAAGCGGACTTCGAAGACAATTTCGATGAAGCTAGGTTTGGCCCTAAGCCCAAGGATTTGGGCCGAAAAACTCTTCCAAAACTACTTGCAAAGGTTGGGTTTTTCTCAAAGGATGAGGCGCGCCAGGTAGTTCAATCCGCATTGATGTTTGCGGAGCCCTACATGAAAGAATTGGAGTGGATTCACTCAAAGTTGTCGGACTCCGAATCGCGTTATCTTCTTGTGCAGTTGACGGCCTTTCGTGCATTAGGTCATCGTAGAATCAAGCTCCCAACGAATTGCCCAGAACACTGGAAATGGCTTGAGACCGCGGAAAAACTGTTTGTCGGTGGTGAGCAAATTGAATCTGGCTTCATGGGTTGGAAGCTGACCAAGGCGGACTTTTCTTCGATCGGTTACCCAATCAAGATGTTCTTTACTCCGCTAGGTGTCGTTATCGACTACATTGAACAACAGTATCGTTGCGTGACGTCCAATGGATCGATTGTGTGCACAGACGGAGATTACGTAATCGATGCTGGGGGATGCTGGGGTGATACCGCGTTGTACTTTGCTCATCTAGCAGGACCCAAAGGGCGCGTAGCGTCGTTTGAGTTTTTGCCTTCAAATCTGGAAATATTCGAGAAGAACGTTGCACTCAATCCAGAACTGTCCCACCGCATACGTTTATTTCGAAATGCAGTCTGGTCTCGAAGTGGAGAGAAGCTGGAGGTAACGGAGCGCGGTCCGGGAACGTCAGTCGCCCCCGGAACGTCTATCGAATTGCCGGCAAACAGTCCAAAAGGTTCATCCATCGAGACGATGTGTATTGATGATGTGGTGAATCAGGACTTCGAACGCGTTGACTTTATCAAAATGGATATAGAGGGCTCGGAACTTGAAGCGCTTCGAGGGGCTGAGGCTGTACTGAAAAAATTCAAGCCAAAATTGGCAATCACGGTTTATCACAATTTCGAAGACTATTGGACCATTCCGCAGTACATTGAATCACTCGGACTGGGATACCGATTCTACCTGCGGCATTTTACTATCCACGCGGAAGAAACTGTTCTTTTCGCACGCGTTGAATGAGCTAACTCGTTTCGCTTGGGCGAAAGGCACATCCCAACCCGAAGCGTGAGCGAGGGGCATGAAATCCCTCAATAACGGGCATGTTGATTTCGTCGCTTAACAGTCAGTCGAAGGCGTATTTGGCGGCTTTGCCAGTACGCTTACGGCTGACTGTTAAACGAAATTCATTTGAAAAGTATTAAATCAACAAGCCGTCACGCTTCGGGTTGTGAATGCTGGCCGGATTTGCTGATGAATCGGCGGGCACGCCGCACCGAATTCTCCATTGGACGCATCATTTTGCGACCGATTTCTGCAAGCGCCGAACGAGTTTTGAAAACGGTCACAATTGCGTCGGGCGTCTCGATTGAGATTGAAGGAATAGCATTGTCGATCATCAATGCCGTTGGTGCTGAATCTGGTATTTGCGAATCGTTGTTTTTCGTTGCAGCTACCGACGACAAATGATTGGTTAATGACTCGACCTCTGCGACAAGACTATTCACGAGGTTGATGCGATATTGATCGATAGGTTCGCGGTATTTCCCTTGGAAGTGATGATCGAGTCGCGATAGTGCGCGAAGGATCTCCCGCAACTGATAGGCTCTTCCCTTGGAGGACCAGAGCCCTTGCGAATGAATTCGGTAGTCAGCCATAACTTCGAGTATACAACCGACTGGACCGCAATCGGCATTAAGAATGTTCGTAATCCAATCACCAGGTTCAACTTCTAGAAGCCAAGAAGGCAATGCGCCAAACAGACGGTTGCGAAAAACTTGGGAACAGGTGTTAAAGAGATTTCCCTGGAACAGATCGTGAACGGTAGCCACTTCCTTGGTCCAATTCGCTGGGTAAAGCTCTGGTTCTTTCGAACCGTCATCGTACACGCGTCGCGTGATATGAAAGCAAACAGACCATTCCGGGTGTGCATCAAGTGCATCGACTTGCTTTTGAAGCTTCTTCGGGTTTGTCCAGTAATCGTCCCCTTCGAGCATCGCGATGTACTGGCCGGTACAGGCTGCAAAAGTGCTCGCATAATTCTTTTGCGGGCCTAAGTTTTTCTCTCGAAATAGCAGGCGGATCGTTCCGGGATGCGATTGTTGCAATTTCAGAAGTATCTCTCGCGTTCGGTCGGTCGAGCAGTCTTCGCCAACAACGATCTCGATCGGAAACGAAGTCTCCTGCGCAAGGACGCTTTCGACCGCTTGGGCGATAAAGCGTTCATGGTTATAGGTCAACATCAACACGCTGACCTTCGGCGCGATCACATCTTGAGTCGAATCCATTTAGGCAGCCTTCCGTTTCTGCGGGGCAAGGGGTTGCGTAGGCAATGGAAGCATGGCTGGAAATTGCGTTCGCAATTTCGCCGCGGATTCACTTGCTTGTGAAAAGATCTCTCCGATGGTTTCTATCTCGGCAGTTCCGACGGCAGTTCCAGACGGCAGCACGAGAACTCGCTTTAAAATGGATTCTGTTACCGGCAACCGACGGATGGCGAATGGATCTCGCGTACGATAGGGCTCCATCCGGTGGACTCCAGGAAAGAAATAACGTCGCGCTAGGACATTTTCGGCGTGCAGGACTTGTAACCATTGGTCGCGGCTTAGCCTCGATTCGTTCTCGTCAATGTCCAGCACGACATACTGAAAATTGTTCCGTTCGAGCAAGTCATAGGGCAGAATATTGATTCCTGGAATGTGCGATAGAGCCCGCTTGTACGCATGATAGTTGCATTCGTTTGTTTTGACGAAATCGTTCATTGCTTTCAGCGATGACAAACCAACGGCAGCCGGGAATTCGCACATTTTTCCGTTGGTGCCGACGCTGACAATATTGTCGCTACCTTTGAAGCCAAAACTGCGCATCTGTCGCACTCGCGTCGCAAAGTCATCGTCGTTCGTGACGATCGCCCCACCTTCTCCACAACTCACAAACTTGGTGGCATGGAAGCTAAAGACTTCGGCTGTACCAAATCCGCCGATCATTCGCCCATCTAGAGAACAACCGAATGCGTGCGCCGCATCAAAGATTAGCCGCAGATCGTATCTGTCGGCGATATCTTCCAGTGCCGCAACTTGACAAGGTCGTCCCCAAAGATGCACACCGACAATGCCCGTCGTTTTGTCCGTTATCAATTCTTCCACATGGTCTGGATCGAGATTGTGTGTGTGCGGATCAATATCGCAAAAGATGGGCGTGATGCCTTGCCATTGCAACGCGTGCACCGTCGCGACAAACGTATTCGCAGGAACGATGACTTCACCGGAAAGCCCTGCGGCTTTGTAGGCAATTTCCAACCCGACCGTTGCATTGCATACTGCCAAACAATGTTTTACGCCAACAGTCGAGGCAACCTCGCGTTCGAATTCCTGCACCACCACTCCATCGTTGGAAAGCCATCGACGCTGGAATATCTCATCGATTCGTCGATGTATTTCAGCGACGTCACCGATGTTTGGGCGGCCTACGTGCAACGGTTCGGCAAAAGCCGGCAATCTATTGTGCTCACTGTAGTTCGTTTTTTTCATGCCACATTCCTTAATTCGGCGATTCCAAATCCTGATGCTCCAAAGCCGTTGCCGTTGTAGAGTACATAGCGACGATTTTCGACGTCAAACACGGTGGGGTAAGCAATCATCTCGCTATCCCAGCCAGTCGTGCTGACAGAGAGCTGCGCACATTCATCCCTTCGTTGCCAGGCAATCCCATCGGTGGACTCGGCATATCCAATCCTATAACTTTGTTGCTGCACACTGCGATAATCTCGAATCGATCGAGTGCTAAACCACATTCGGTATCCAGAATCGTCCTTGACGACCCATGGACGGGCGATCGCTTCTTCTGAACTCGCATAACCGACAGCAATCTCACCGGAGCGTCGCCACTCGAAACCGTCATTTGATTCAGCATAACGAACGAGATATCGTGGCTCGGCGCGACCACGAACCTGCAGCCACTCCGTCGCTGAGTGATACCACATCCTCCACATCCCTCCATCTCTCAGTACGCATGGCGAACTGCAAAAGTACGGCTCACGCGGTGTGCGATCGAGAATCGGCCCATCGAACGGCCGATGAAAGGTCTGTCCACCATCATCGCTTATTGCAAGACCGATCGACAACCGATAAGGGACAGTCGTGCTCGTATTCCAACCAGTATAGTAAAAGTATGTCTTGCTTTCGGTCGCAACCAAGCTACCCGGCATTACGCCAACATCGTCAAAGCAGCCAAGCGCCCCAAGCGGAAGCACGGGAACATCATGAACTCGCAATACTTCAGTTGGCGATCCTGAATCCAATTCCAAAAATACCGTCAACGTCCGATTTTCTGCATCGCGAGTACCGAAATAGATTCTTAGTTTTCGATCGATTGTCCAAAATGGAGTCGGCACCTGCGCGTGGGTTCGCATCCAGGCGAGTTCGCCACTTGGTCGAAAGAGAAGCTTATGTTTCTTCCAATCTTGCAGCATGGTTAGAAATCCAAGTCCTTGCTCGAGACCTTTGACGCTCGCGAACCATCCGCTTTGTAGACAGACCAGGCTTCGGTCTCCTTCGTGATGATGGCGCTCATGCCGATTAATGAGCCTTCTGCGAGCGTCAGTTGATCTCGGATCGTCGCGTTCACGCCAAGAAAGCAGTAAGGTTCGACGACGCAGTGCCCCGAAAGCACCACATGGGATGTGAAGAAACAGTGATCCTTGATGCAACTATGATGCCCTATATGGTTGCCGCTCCAAAGAACCACATTATTGCCGATGGATACAAATGGTTGGATGGTATTGTTTTCTAAGATAAAACAATTGTCACCTATTGCGCCCTCGTTTAAACACGTTGCTCGACTGCTCACGTAACTAATCAGAGTGTACCCGATGCTTTTGAGTTCTTGGTATACCGCTTCGCGCACCCTGTTCATTTTGGAGTGGGACATCGGTGCGAAAGCACAAAACTGATCTGTCGGATAGCGACTGCTCAGCTCGTCCATCGGTACTACCGGCAACCCTTCAAATGTGGGCACTTCTGGCAGGAAAGCACGGTGTGTCGTGAACGCCACAACGTCATGTTCGGAATCGGTCCGCAGATAATAGTGCGCAAGCGACGCAAAATCGCGAACGCCGAAAATCACAACCTTGGCCATATCGATCTTCCTATCGGTAAACGTACGCGGTGTATTCGTACAAGCCGTAGTCAGCGCGGAACTGATAGTTGCGGCTAATCTCTGCTCTTAGAAATCCAGCTAGTGTATCGAAAGGCAGATGAAACAAGTCCTCTCTTTCCCAGTCGACATGTTTCGACATCACATTGAAGGCTATTCCATGACGAGCCAAAGGAAAGACGAGACGAATGACGCGACAAAAGTACGCGAACATTTCGTCGAAGGAGAGTGAGCGTTTTTCAGTAAAAACACCATTCATTATGACGTAATCGACCTGATTGATCCGCAAGTCGTTTTGAAGGATATCAACGCAATGAAATTGCGTCTCTGGGAATTTTCTTCGACACAGTTCGACAAATTTCGGGCTCGCATCAAGACCACTGTAATGGATGTCGCTCCGTTCCGCTGTATGCATGTATTCGAACAAATGCCCCGCGCCACATCCGAAATCGAGGAGTGTTACTGGGGGCATATCCTCCCGATTTTCTTGCTTCGGCTTGATTAAATCCAGCATGACCTGGTATCGAGTCGCCGTATCCAACTCGTTTGTCCAATCCACTCCCCGAAACGTGTCTCCGAATTTCTCGAGGCATGCTTCATAGTGCTTTACAATTTCAAGATATTCTTCGGTGTCGTTCATGACTTCTAGGACGTTCAAGCCGCGATGAGAGAAGGAGGTGTTCGATACGCAGGAAAATAGGAACTCTCGTTGTGGCCGGATCGCGTCACGATTTCCAGATAACGCGGTCGATCTAAAATTCGCCCACAAAGGTAGGCAGGACGAACCTCACAGGACCATCCAGCTTTGAAGCGGTTCAGCCCCTCGCTGGATTTGACCGTTCCTGCACCACCTCCAAAAGCAGCACGAGATATTCCCTCAGCCGCAAAGGCTTCCAAGCAGTGCCAGAAAAGAGCGAACGACGCCTTGGTTTCGTACCCAACATTGGAGTAAGCCGCCAAATGATAGTATGCAGTCTCGGCTGTTACCATCCAAAGGATCATGCCGACCATTTCCTCCCCTTTCCAGGCAGCGTAGGCGCGGATACCTGGAACTTGCAACTGCTTTTCGAAAGAGCATCTGGAAAACGCAGCCTGCCCAGTGATTTGATGTCGAGCAACCAACTGATCGTAGAACGCGATCCAGATTGCCAAATGCTCTACAGGGTGGGCAAGCATTTCTATTCGAAGCGTTTGGGAAGATCGCTTGGCGTTGCGTTGATGATGGTCGGAGACAAAAGAAGTTAGCGGTCGGGTTAGATCCGCAAAAAAATGATCTTTATAGTGATAGCAAACGTCTGGAAAAACCCTTTCAAGCAAAGCAATCGAAACCTCGGCTGCCGGATCCGCCACTAACGAAATGGCAACGATATCATGTGGTAAATTATGCAAGTCGTCGTCTAAACGGCTCCACTCCTTGCAACTAAACAACGGATAACAACCCGATGCATCTCGAACTCGTTCTCCATTCAACCCGCGTGTAAGAATCCAGCCACCCGATTTGGCCAGCGGAAGTGCGTCGCCGATTTGAGTGAGCGACCTAGCGTATTCTTCTCCAGCGTAGCCAAACATGATTGTCTTGAAATACCTATGCCATCGTATCTTTTCTTGCCTCCGAATATAATTCCGATGAAGCTTGTCATATTTCGATTGGTTGAGTCAAGAGCAATCAGACTGCTGAAACAACGCTCTCTCCAGCAAAAATCGGCTCCCCATCTTCGCTTAACGCTATTGACTGGATCCTGTCGTTTCTGGGATATCGAATCCGGTTGGTAAGCGAGATTGGACCATTCTTTGTAACACTAGGCAGGGGCGTCGAATAATCGATGAAAAACTTTTGGACGGCGATTCGCGATTCCATTCAACATTTGCCAACAATTGTCCTGGCCACTATCTGCTCTGTCGGCATCGCGATTCTCTGGAGTTCGAACATCGGTGCACTCTATCCAGTCATCGATATGACCCTGAAAGGGGACTCGATGCAAAGCTGGCTCGAAAAGAGCAGCGATGCTAGCATTACGACGTTAGAACAACTCGATTCTCAATTTCTCGCTTCCGCCAAAGCCAAGCAACTCAAACAGAGATTCACCGGGCAGAGTTTCGTCTCCGAATCCAAGGCGCAGTCGACCATTGAGGCCCAAATCCTTGCCGAGGAATACGCCCTAGGTTGGAAAACCTGGGGACTGGGCTGGGCCAACGAATTGCTGCCCCGCGACCCGTTTAAAACCATTTGCATGATCATGGGGGTGTTGATCTTCAGCACCCTGATCAAGCACCTGCTAATGATGGCAAACGACTTGCTCATCGCGCATGTGTCGACAAGTATCGTTCGAGGACTTCGCATGAATGTCTTCGATGTGGCACTTGGCATGGACCGTAAAACGTACCAAACCTTCGGCACCAGTGGCCTGCTGGCTGCCATCACGGCCGCGGCTGACGGACTGGCGGCAGGGATCATGAGTCTATTCGGTGCCGCGATTCGCGAACCGCTTCGGGTCGCCTCTTGCTTGATCATGGCTTGCTTTATCAGTTGGCGACTGCTGCTGCTTTCGGTAGTACTAGCCCCGCTGCTCATTTTTGTCGTCCTCTATTTCAACAAGAAAATCCGTTCCATCGCGGCATCCATCATGGGGCGAAATGCCGGTTTCCATGAAGTCCTGCTGGAAGCGTTAAGCAACATCTTCACCGTCCAAGCCTTTACGATGGAGAAGCATGAAAAAGAACGATTCAGTCGATGCACGGACGATATGCGACGAGTCAATCTCAAGATGATTTTTTACACCGGACTAAGCAAGCCATTCACTGAGCTTATCGGAATCGGAATGGTTGCGATCACCGTTTGCGCAGGAGCTTATCTCGTTGTCAACAAACAGACGCACATCTTCTTCTTGCAGATCTGCGAGAAGCCGATGAGCATCACCGACTTGCTCATATTCTTTGGGCTCTTAGTCGGAGCCAGCGATCCACTTCGCAAGCTCTCGGGAGTGTCCGTGTCAATCTACAACGGTGCTATCGCCGCGAATTTCCTCTACGCCATCCTTCACTCGAAACCAGCTCTACCACAAGCCGTAAGTCCCATCGCTTTGAATGGACGACACTCCTCGCTATCGCTCAAGAATGTTTGTTTTCACTACAACCCAGAACATCCCATTCTAAAGAACGTCGAGCTTGAGCTTCCATTTGGCAAAACCGTCGCCATCCTTGGCTCAAACGGTAGCGGCAAATCCACTCTCATTCAACTGCTGTGCCGATACTACGACCCTGTCGACGGAACCATCGAAATGGATGGTGTCGATGTTCGACAAATGTCATTGCAAGACCTCCGCAAGCGAGTTGCTTTGGTCAGCCAGAGCACAGAACTTTTCAACCGATCCGTGCTTGAAAACATCCAGTACGGGAGTCCCGACAGCACACGAGAACAAGCCATCGAGGCGGCCAAGTTGGCGCATGCCCATCAATTCATTATGGACTCACTCAGCGAAGGCTACGATACTATCGTGGGACAAGCAGGACAAAAGCTTAGTGGCGGCCAGCGGCAGCGAATTGCGCTAGCGCGGGCGATCCTGCGAAACCCAGAAATCTTGATCCTGGACGAATCGACGAGCCAGATCGATATGACCAGCGAAATCAGAATTCGCGAAACGCTACAGTTGATGAAAGGAAAGATGACCCTCGTCATCATCACACACCGCGAAGCGTTAATCGCTCTCGCGGATCAGGTTTACTATATGAAGGACGGTACGATGAGCGTATCGACATCGACGCAAGCAGCAGCCTAAAGTAGCAGGCACATTCCATGTGCCGTCCGCCGCCCCCCAAGTGGCGATGAATCAACTCTGTACTCGTAGAGGAAGTTGTAAAACTTCCTGGAGTTCGAGGCACTTCAGGAACTCTTGCGAGATTCCAATATCTGCTATTTCAACGCCAGTCCGCCTAAAGGCGGTACACCAACTACTAGTTCTTTTCAGGCTCGGAGTTTGGTGTCGTAGGAGCTTCAGGCCTCGGATCGCCAGATTCATCCGACTTCTTAGATTTCACCGGTGCGGGCGTCAGAATGATCTTGTCGTTTTCGATAGTCAGACTCTCGAATTTCCTCAGGAACTCAGCGGACTTTGGATCTTTGTAGGCGTCTTTGGCCAAGTTCTCTTTGCGAATCGTCTCCAGAATCTGGGTGGGAATTGATTCACCATTCACTTCTGCGTCATCGAGCGTCACGATCAGCACACCATTCTCCAACGAAGCCTTCAAAGACACTTTGCCATTGAAGTATCGCCCCTTACCGCCAGGAATCATGTCGGTCGGTATGCTGGCCTGTGCAGAAATCTCGCCATCGGCGATCGTTACGAACAACTTGCCTTTGAACTCGTTTTCGGTGCTGATCATTGTATTGATATCGTCAGCCGTCAAGACAAATGGCTCTTGCGCTTCGTCACGCTCCAAAGCGGACTTAAAATCATCGATCTTCTTCTTGATCGCGTCGGCCTCTTCTTTGGTCTTTTCCACCTTTGGAATATCAGCCGGCTCTGCGGACGTGTACTTGTTGACCTGACCGATGTAGTAACTGTACCCCATGTAGCCAACCGCGCCGACGCAGATCATCATGACCAAAACGACGGTCAAACACCCACCGATCAAGCATCCCCAAGGAAAACGTTTTCGTTCAACGACCGGGAATTGATTTGCACTGCTCATGAATGACTCTCTGATTGTCTATTGGGTTAGTTTCAACTCGCATTATTGCGTTTTGGTAAGGCGCGCGGCGGGTACCAATATTTAGCACGACGCGCTAAGCGCGTTGAACTCGTTCCCTTGCTTCGCCCAACGCCGTGAAGCATCTTGTAGCGAAACGCGTCAAGAGTTTCGGTCGTTTAGGCGATGCTGCCGAAAGTCTTGACGACTTTCGCTACACAAAGTGAAATCCACTAGCTTGCGCGTCGTGCGATAGGCGTTCGCCTTTTCGGTCGACCGTCTTGGAACAAAAATCTAGCAATTTGAAACTTAGTTGGTCAAAACCGCTGGAGTCGCCACAGGAACAAGATTCACTTTGCTAACTTGCTGAACAAATGAATTCCAGTTATCGGTCGATTTTTGCTTTTGGTAACGCAAAAGAGCAACCGTCCGAAAACTGCGTTCCATGGATTCGATAACCAAAGGATTGGCTTGCTTGATTTGTGGCCAAGCCTTCTTGAGGGCATCATTCAGTGCTTTCCTAGGAACAACTTGATCCCCTTTGTTGGCTGGCTCCCAGAAAAAGAAATAGGGAGTCCCAGTAATAACCATCTCTGTGCCCTCGATTGCGAAAACAAAGCGAATGCTCGCGTCTGTTAATACCGAGAACGGAGCTCCATTCCTAGTTTTTGCCATAAGCGGCTTTAGCTCTTTTACTGCCGACTCTACCTGCTCGTCGGTTGAAAGTCTTTCTTGCTCGCCAGGCCCAACAATGACTCCACTTTCGTCTTGGGGCAGGAACTCTTGCGACATGATGATGCCGCGCGGCATCATGTCGGCTTGAATAAACCTCAGCCCCAGAAGAGTCTGCTCGAAAGCTGCATCCAACGACACTTTTTCATGATTACCAAGCATATGAATGCTAACTGCGCCGTTGTGGCCTGAGTCGACGAACTTGGCAAGCGGAAGCAGTTCCCAATCGTAGATAGGCAAAGTTGCCGTCTGCGCTCCCGCAACAATCACTAGCCGTCGCCCATCCGCCTTCGATGCGTCGTAGCTGAAGCGAAGCGGAGTTCCGGCCAATGCCGGTGCCGGCCAAGCGGTACTGACCATCATGGCCCCGCCTGTTAGCGATAGATTGCTGGCTTGGCTAAGTACGCTCGTCCCCAACGGGTCGAGCCCTGGAACGATCACTTCCAACGTTGGCCCCGGACCTGGAACAATCTGCCGTGTTCCCACGGCGTTTTTCTTCCCGAAGCTTAGCGACTTCTGATTTGCAGAGGCGACATTTGTCGAAGTGGAGACTTGTGTTACTTTCGATCGTCGCGTGGGCTGCGGATTCAAACCGGGGTCGATGCGAGCTGTTTTTGGGGCCTCCACGGCGCTGACGACGGATTTGAGCTGCGAACTTAATTCGGTATCGGTCAGAGCAACCTGCTCCAAGGCGATCATCTCTTCCTGAACACCAAAGGGCTCAGGCTCATCGGACATAGCCAACTTCGAATTAGCAAAGTCGGTTGTGCAAAGTTCCTCCACATCTGTCGGCTGGCTAGCAAACGTCGCCGACAACGTAGATCGTTCAGGTTGGTGCTCAACGGCAATCGTCAAAGCCAGGACGAGAATGAGAGAAGTGTGAAAGAGGGTGCTCAAGAAAAGAGGAATTGCACTTTCTTTACACGATTCTCGCCAAGTGAGTTTCAGAATTGGCATTGCCAAACCTCGTCGAATCAGAATTTGAAAGATTTCAAGAGCTTAAAGTATATTCGATTCGACAGCGAAACGCTAGATAATGGGCAGGACCTACTTGACTCGGACGAGATTCGGGGCGTCCGTCGAGGCTTCAATCGCAGCGATCGTATCGCGTACGCTCTTGGACTAATTCCGCAACAGAAGCGGTGGTGGACTGGCTTCAGCGGACAAAGGCGATCGCCAGGTGGAAAACTACCGTAGCTGGATTCGCCAGAATTCAGGACGTACTGAATTCTGGCGAATCCAGCTACGAATCGCGGTATGCTCTCTCCCGCCGCTCGCCTCTGGCCACTCGCCTGAAGGCTATACACCAGCGACATGCTTACTTGCGCACCGCCGTTCGGGCTTCTGGATCGATGGAACTTGGCAGCGAGGAGTACAGCGCGGCCTCGTCAACGCCGTCGCCATTAAAATCGCCGACGACCACTTGGCCAGCTTCACCTTCGATTTCAAATACCTTGTCCGTTGCGTCAAACTGGCCGTTGCCATTGCTGTCCACAATGAGGTCCCGTCCTCGTACGACCGCAATTTCGTCGAGCCCATCGCCATTGAAGTCGCCAACGACCGCGATATCCCCTTGCTGCCCAAAGTCAAAGAACGAGTCTTCCCCTTCGTGGAAACGTCCGTCTCCATTGACGTCGATACGCCATTTTCCATTGTTAAAAATACCAAGGGTCGAAATACCGTCGCCATTAAAATCGCCAGCCACCGGCTGATCCGTATCTCCACCAAAACGGAAGACATGGTCGATCACATCGGAACGCGGATCGCCACTGATGCTTCGTTGCATCAAACGCTCACGCCCGGCAACCTTCTCTCGGGGCGGCAGGTTCTTTGGTGTGGAAACCATTCGATTCTCTGGGTCAGGCAGTCCAGGTTCGCTCGCCAAAGCCTTCTCGTCCGTCTCCCACTCGGGCCCAAAGATACCGATGTCATCCTTGCCGTCATTGTCCCAGTCTCCGACAACGGGCAAGTCCCCTTTTTCGCCGAGTTTGGCCCAAAGATCGCCCCGGTCCCATACCCCATTGCCATTGATGTCTAAGAGCCATTCGCCATCCTTGAATAGCGCCAACTCATCTTTGCCATCCCCATTGAAGTCCCCGGCGAGTTGCTTCGCACCGAAAACGTCAAACGCATCTCGCGAAAGTTTCGCCGGCTTGCTCTTGTTCGTTGACACGATGACCCATCGACCACGATCAAGGGTATCGATCGTCCACTGGCTTGAGTTAAGCAGCTTGGTCGAGCTTGCAACTCGTTCCCTACTGACCGTCTTTTCATCTTGGTGCCCGCGAGGTTCCCCCGCGTTGATGACGCTCAAGTGCCAAGTGTATTCGACCGTGTATCCTTCGGCAGGCTCATCGGTCCGGCCAGGTTCAAATGGCGGTATCACCAACATCCGAGCAAAGGGTTGATCCACGAATCCAATCGGCTGCGGCGGTGCTGGCGGCGGTGGAAGTGGAGGTGGCGGTGGAGCAGGCGGATTCGGTGGAATTGGCGGTGGTGGGTCTACAATCGGTGTTGTGAACACCACGATTTCGCTAAAGTTATTGTCAACCGATCGAGCCCCCGCCGTCAAATTGATCATCAGGATTGCGTCATTTCCTGGACTCGTGGCGGGATCAAGAGACAATTGCTCAACGATGGCTTGCGTGTCTGGATCGTTGTCGACGTCTTCGACATTGATGGCAAAGCCACCCACCGAGCCAGCAGTGTCGCGACCATCAAAGTACCCGGTCGGCTGCACTTGATAAACATGGTACGCACCTGGACGTAGACCTCGGAACTCGTAGTACCCGTTGCTGTCGGTTACGACTCGAATCGTCTCTCCGCTGTAAGTTCCGGGCATCGCATTCGTGGATGCCAGCCGTTGTCCTGTTCGTGTTCGAAGCTCCAACACCACGTTGCCAATCGGTGCATCACCGGCGTTTCGAATCCCGTCGCGGATTCCTTTGAGAATCTGGGGAGGCCGGCCATCGCTGGTCTCAATCGGTGCACCATCTTGGAAAACAAACCCCGCGATAATGGCCGGTGGTACTTCACAGAAATCGAGCTTCGATACGTTTTCGCCCGACTCCAGCGAGATGCTCCCAAGCACATCGGGGACGCTTGTGTCTGCAACCCCATCCGGCGCCATCTGGCCACCTTGGAAATAGCCAGCTGGCTGAATTTCATGAACCGAATAGATACCAGGCTTTAAGTTGACGAAGTGATAGACACCTTGAGAATCGGTACGCGTCGTCGCAACGACAACACCATTTTCATCCCGTAGCTCGATCCGAACATTGGCAATTGGCGATTCGTCTGGGTCGAAGATGCAGTCGTCGTTCAAGTCAGCAAACACGGTGCCTTCAAGCGAAGCGACCCGTTGTTCACAGAAGTCGTAATCGATCGCTTGAACGCCAGCTCCAAGTGCGATCGAGGAAATGATGTCGGTCAACGATGCGTTGCCGCCCGCGCTACCCGCCATCTGACCACCTTGAATGTAGCCCGTTGGTTGCTGCTCTCGAAGCGTATAAACGCCCGGAATCAGATCGGCAAACTCATAGTTGCCCAACCCGTCTGTCCGTGTGGTTGCGACTACTTGCCCCAGTTCATTGATCAGCTCAATCAGCACGCCAGCCAACCGCACTTCGCCAGGATCGCGAATACAGTCACCGTCCGCATCTTCGTATACATTTCCAGAGATACTGGCCGGAAGTATTTCGCCGAAATCAAAATCGACTCCGTCCATCCCTGATGGCAATACGATGGACTTGATGGTGTCCTTTCCATCCAGCTCACCCACGATTCTTCCTGCAATGCGCCCGATGCTTTCTTTGCCATCGAGGTATCCCGCCGGTGTGGTCTCGTCGATGCGGTAGGTGCCCTTACCCAAGCCCTTGAATTGATAGTATCCTTCGTCATTCGTCGCAACTTCGCCGATCTTGTTGCCCGAATTGTCGAACAGCCGAATCGTTACGCCTGCGAGCAACGGCTCGGATACTTGGCGGACACCATCGTTGTTGTCGTCGCGATAGACATGACCGGAAAGAGTCGCTGGCGGCAATTCACAGAAGTCGTAATTGACACCATTTTGGCCTCCTCCCAAAACGATTTGCTCGATGAGCGTCCCATTGCTCGCACTTCCAACAGAAACGCCATTGATGGCCCCTGCTCGTGATACTCCGTCGAGAAGATCGACCGGTTGCGTCTCGACAATGGAATAAACGCCTGCGGGCAATTGATCAAAGTAGTAGCTCCCATCGCTCGCCGTTTCCGTGGTCGCCACAACGACACCGGCCGCATTCACCAAATCGATCTTCACACCAGGAAGCGGTGCAATCGAATTTGGCTCTGTTGAGAAACAATCGAAGCCTGGCATGGCCACGCAGACGTGACCGGACAAAGAAGAAGGCTCGATTTCGCCGAAATTGAACTCGATGCCCGAGTCATTGCCGTCGAGACGAATCTCTGTGATTTGGTCGTTGGTGGAATTGGTCCCTCGAGTTTGCGAACGAACGGTACCCGGTGAGTCTTTGCCGTCAAAATAAGCGACGGGTTGAGTCACTTCAGAAATACGATAGCGACCGGGCGGTAAAGCAACAAAACGATAGGAACCGTCCGAAAGCGTTTGGGTTGTTCGGCTGATCGAACCAGCAATGGAATCAAGCGAGACGATTTGAATATCGACTCCACCGATGCCTAACTCGCCAGACTCGCGAAGACCATTGTCATTGTTGTCGCGATAGACAAAGCCGCTAATCTCGACCGGTTGAGCTTCCGCAAAATCCAATCGTGTGCCATTTCCATCGCCATCGAGCATTTGAATATTGGTCAATACGTCTTTGTCACCGGAGACTGTCCTTCCAAGGCCTGGTTGACCATTGAGTAAGCCTGGGATTGCTCCAACGCTGAGATAACCAGCGGGCTGTGCCTCGCGAACTTGGTACGTTCCTGGCACGAGCTTCAAATCGAGTCCAAATTGATAGCGGCCCTGCTGATCCGTAGTCGTGCTTAGGCCGGTATTGGCGTAATTGCCGTTCTCAAGCCGGAACAGACTGAGCGTAACACCAGCGATCCCATTTTCGCCCGCGTCTTGTGTGAGGCTTAAATTGTTGTCGAGAAACACCGTACCAGAAAGCTGAATCGGCTTGGCAATTTGTGTCACGGTGGCGGCAGCGCCAGCGGTTCGGTCTCGCAGTCCCGCGTCATTATCTGCAGGCAAATCGAGTCCTGTCGGAGCCAAGACGGAATCGTAAAGATTGACAAAGCTTCCTTCGGTCGACGCGTTTTCGAAGCGAGGAGCAACGAAAGTTGCCTTGATTTTCGAATCGGCAAACTCGACACCGGAAGTGATCGGGTCGATGTTCGGGTTGATTGCCTCTGGACTCTGCTCATTGCGAAAGCGTTGAAGTTCATCCACATCGATCGAGAACTTGACTTTATCCCCAGCAAAGAAATTTTCGAAAGTCAGCGTGAGTTGCATACCACCGTCGGTGACTTCGGCGCTCACACGTGCATTCGAAGATTGAGCCGTTAACGCCTCGATCTTGAATGGAAAGGAGTGATCGGCTCCAAGGCCGCCGTCCACCGTGTCAAATAGATTGTCGCCGCTCGAAAAACCTGGTGATCCTTGATCGGTATCGATAACAAGCTTGGTCAGTTGTGTGCCAGCTGCTCCACCTCGGAACGTGACGTAGAATGAGTCGCCGTGCGCGTCACCGCCGTTATCTTCTTCGACATAAACTCCGCCAACCCAGAGCGGATCCACATTGAATAGGATGCGAGGCTCAAGCGATTCGACGATCGAGTGACGGACGGAATTGCTGGATTGTGCTGCAGTATTCTTGGCCGAGTTGTTTTTTGCCATAGTGTTCTTTCCGCCTTTGTCGCTGGACGATGAGAGGCGTTGCGGTGCGTTGGCAGAAGTCAACGAACCTGCGATCAAGTTTCTCGCCCATTGATCTAAGTTTCGTTTCCAGGACACAGTGTCAATACTCCGCGAATCGCAATGGCTTTGGTGGTGCGTTTATTGGTTAAGGCCATCTCGCATTGGATGGCTATTAGGTTTTGCTACTTCACGTCCACTCCAGCACCGGAGTCTTCGAATTGAGCCCTGACAGGATGGACGTATTTCCCCTGGCCATCGATAGACGAAACCGCACGACCGATGTCCCAGATGCGGATGGTTGTGTCAAAGCTTCCGGAGATTAAAAAGTGTTGAGTGCGTTTTAAGATGCCAACAGAACCGTCATGGCCAACCAGCTTCGCTTGCACTTGTTGGTCTTTGTCGTTGAAGATCCGAATTGTATTGTCGCTGCTTCCGATCGCGAATAGATGCGGTTCCAGCTGACAAAGCCCGAGGAGTTTCCCCCCCTCGATTTTGGTTTGCAAAAGGATACGTCGATTGTCCAAGCCATAGTGAACGATACGTCGATCTTCGCCAACCGATACGATTTGATTTCCATCCTTCGAAAACTCAATCGAGCGTATGCGCTCCGAGTGCAATGGAACAGCAAACTCATCGATGCCGTCAGAGTGCATTGCGACTCCCTGGGCTCGCTCCATCGAATCAATACGTCGGAGCCTGAGCACGCCGTCTCGGCCACCAAAGGCGATCCACTTTCGGTCAGGCGAAGTCACAATAGATCGAATATCGCGACAGTCGCAACTATGAACGACCTTGAGATCGGTCTGCTCCGCATTGTGTCGATAGATGTGGTTGCTAAACCCAGCCACGAAGAGACAATCGTCGCTCACATAGGCAAGAGTCATCAAGGCGTGTGGAGCCGACTTCGTCGCAATCAATTTGGGAGTTTCACCGAGCGCCCAAATCCGCAATGTCCCATCGTTTCCACACGAAGCCAATTGCATACCGCTGGGTGAAAATTCGACGGACTGGACCCAGTCGAGGTGAGCCGTCAGCGTCGCAGTCGTCTTTCCTGACTTCAGACTGACAATTCGAATTGCGTGGTCATCGCCGGCAGCTGCAATGAATTCTCCGTCGGGTGACACACTTATTGCGGTCACAACCGGGGACTCGACCAGCGGTGGCAAACTGGCAAGTTGAATAACATCGACGGACAATCCACCTCCGATTACCTTGTCGCTCGATGAAACATCCGAGCGAAAGGGATTGGTATAGGTTGGAATGGAAGTAGATGGAACATCGAAATTTTGGGCAAGCAATGGCGCCGAATTCGCGATGGCAAAAAGGCCAAGCAAATAGCGAATTCGCTTGCTTCTGTTGAAAAAGGAGGGGATCGCAGAAGTTGCGGAATTCACACTGTGAACTCGGCGTATTTGCATTTTCCGGATCCTCCTTGATCGAGCAAAAAAGGGCGGCAAGGGCGCACGCCTCCACCTCTGGATATCGGTTTATCGACCGCTCGGGTCCTGGTCTTTTGGGAATTTTGGCAATTTGCAGCGAGAATCCGGACTGGGAGTACTTTGCCGGAGTGATTGTGCGGCTTGGATAAGGGAACGATTCTCGTAGAATTCATGCGATATCTCCGCGAAACGAGGTTCCTTGCAATTCGTTCGCGGCTATAATGCGGCTGTCTCGTACCTGAGGCAATTACTATGAGAATCCTCGCCCCATTAAGTAGCGGCAGGTTTCAGCGCCTCGTCACGGTGTTTGGTCGCGATTCACAACCTTGGCATTGCCACGGAATCGTAAATTGCCTACTAACCTCCCAAAGAGCGCAATTCCGTCCCGCTCCAAACACCCTCGCGTTGTCTGAATGGAAATTCGCAACGTTGTCTGGGTTTACAACTTTTGAGCAAGCGAAACGAAATGAACACTTACAGTCTCGATTACATCGACGACTTATATGTACGTTACATCCAAGATCCTAATAGCGTGTCCGATGTCTGGAAACGCTATTTCGAGGAGTTCTCCCTAGCCGCTCAGTCTGAGGCGCTGTTCGCCGAACAAGGCGACGTGAACTCGCGGGCGGAGAGCACGTCGACTGAACCGACTCAGGATGTGCTTTGGCTAGCTCGAATGCAAGAACGGGTCGATCAACTGGTTCGCGAGTATCGAGTGCGCGGGCACTTGATGGCTCGAATCGATCCACTCGGCTTGACTCGCAAAGGGCCACCTGAGCTCGACCCTCGTTCGCATGGTCTGACCGAAGACGATCTAAAACGCCCGTTTACATCGCCGACTCTTGAATATTCCAACGGACGCACGCTCGCCGACATTATTGAAAAACTGCGTAATACATACTGCCGCAGCATTGGTGCCCAGTTCATGCACATCGACAATCGCAATATTCGCGATTGGCTTCAACGACGCATGGAAACGTCACAAAATCGCTTGACACTATCGCACGAAGTCCAAACGCGGATTTATACCAAGCTGGCTGATGCGACCATCTTTGAGGAGTTCGTTCGCAAGAAGTACGCGACCGCCAAAACGTTCTCGCTCGAGGGGGCCGAGAGTTTGATCCCACTTTTGGATAGAGCTCTAGAAAAAGCAGGACAACATGGCGTTCACGGGGTTCTACTGGCCATGGCACACCGTGGTCGATTGAACGTCCTAGCCAACATCATGGGCAAAAGAGCGCAAAGTATTTTCTGGTCGTTTGACGATCCTAAACCTGAGCTCTTCCGAGGTGGTGGCGACGTCAAGTACCACATGGGATACAGCAACGATTGGACCACCAGCACAGGACAAAAAGTCCACATCTCGCTCTGTTTCAATCCGAGCCACCTTGAGTTTGTGAATCCAGTTGCTCTTGGCCGCTGTCGAGCCAAACAAGATCGCGATGGAGATACACATCGAACGGAGAGCATGACGATTCTCATTCACGGCGACGCTGCATTTATCGGCGAAGGTGTTGTGCAAGAGACTTTGAATTTGAGCGAACTTCCTGGCTATCGAACAGGTGGTACGCTGCACATCGTTCTCAACAATCAAATTGGATTCACCACCGAGCCGGACGAAGCGAGAAGTTGCACCTACGCAACCGACATCGCCAAAATGCTTCAAATCCCAATCTTCCATGTCAATGGCGAGGATCCGGAAGCAGTCGCACAAGTAGTCAACTTGGCCATGGATTTCCGCAAGGAATTCGAAAAAGACGTCGTCATCGATATGTACGCCTACCGACGTCTAGGGCACAACGAAGGGGACGAACCACGGTTCACTCAGCCGCTGATGTACTCGGCTATTGATAAACGAAAGAACGTGCGAGAAAGTTATCTCGAGCATCTCCTGGAAATGAACGAGCTGACTCGTCTCGAGGCCGACGCTATTGCAGAAGTTCGTCACAATCGCCTGTCGCGGGAATTCGAGCTGGCCAAGACCGAACCATTTGTACATGACCTTCAAAGCCTAACCGGATATTGGACTGGATATTTTGGCGGCCCTGAGCCCGCTGATCAGCCGGTCACAACATCGATTCCAAAACAGATCGCCAGCGATTTGATAAGGTCCGCAAGTGCTGTCCCTCAAGGGTTTAACTTGCATAAGAAGCTGGTTCGCCAGTTTGAAGATCGTCGAGAGATGGGCAACGGCAACATTCCACTTGATTGGGCGACAGCCGAGTCACTCGCGTTTGCCTCGCTGCTATCCGAGGGGCATCCCGTTCGACTTTCTGGCCAGGATTGCGAACGTGGAACGTTTTCTCAACGACATGCGGTGGTCCACGACGTCGAAGACAATCGAAAGTACATGCCATTGGCGCATTTGGCGGCTAACCAAGCCCGCGTCGAAATCATCAACAGTCCACTCTCGGAAGCTGCCGTGTTGGGATTCGAGTATGGCTATAGTTTGGACTGCCCCGAAGGGCTCATTTGTTGGGAAGCTCAGTTCGGCGACTTTTGGAATGTCGCCCAATGCGTAGTCGACCAATTCATTACCAGCGCCGAAGACAAATGGCGGCGATTGAGCCGATTGGTCATGTTGCTGCCACATGGTTTCGAAGGCCAAGGGCCGGAACACTGCAGCGCCAGACTCGAGCGTTTCCTATTGTTGACCGCGGAACACAACGTTCAAGTCACCCAGCCATCCACGCCAGCTCAGTATTTCCACTTGCTCCGTCGACAAGCCAAATCGAAGTGGAGCAAACCACTCATCGTTCTGACTCCCAAGAGTCTATTGCGAAACAAGGCTTGTGTTTCCACCCTCGATGATATCGAGAACGGCTCTTTCCAAAAGATCGTTCCAGATAATCGTCCTACAGGAACGCCGACCTCGCGAATCATCATGAGCACCGGCAAAGCCTATTATGATTTGTTGGCTGAACGCACAAAATTGAATCGCAATGACGTGGCGCTTGTTCGCATCGACCAGTTTTATCCGCTCGAAGCTGCCAAGGTAGTCGAAGCGCTGAGCGTGTATCCAGCGGGAACGCCGGTTTACTGGTATCAAGACGAGCCAACCAACATGGGAGCTTGGACCCACGTTAAGATGCGTTGGGGCGACGAAATCTCGGCTAGACATAAGCTCGAGAGAATCTCTCGCGTTGAGTCCGCAAGTCCATCAACTGGTTCGCTGCGAGCCCACCAGCTCGAGGAACGCGAACTGTTAAACGCCGCCTTCGCAAACTAATGTTTTATTGTCGCACGATTGTCTCAATCGTTGCTTTACGACTATTGTAAAACGATTGTCCCAATCGTTTACTTGGAACGAGGGTAGCACGATTGTCCCAATCGTCGCTTTTGGACAGAACAATTGAGACAATTGTTCGACACTCGGTTCGACACTCGTCATTCAAGCAGAACGCAACAGGTATCGAGACATGAGCAACAACCCAAACGCAAATGCCAATTCTGCTGACACGCGTCCGGTCGACATTTCTTTTGATTGCATTCCGCTACGAAGCATGGCCCGACTCGATCCGCCTCTCGACGCTTCACCTGGCCTCATCGCCAAGTACGGGCGAATCAAAAATGCCATCGCGGAACATGGGACCTTTAATTCCTATTACTTGCATAATGCCACTTGTCGCTTTTTCGTCACCAACGATCCGAAAAACGGTATGATTGCGTTCAAGTTCGAGGGAGTCGTTTTTACCGATGACTCCGATTTGCGAGCGCGGCATACGGCACTCAAAGTAACGTTGGACAAAGAAACTTGCCCATGGCTTGAACAGCACGTTGTCAAGTGGTTTGAAGAGACCGTGAGTCACGCGGTCATCGTCGAGTTCGATCGTTACATCGGCGTCGGCGATCCGGAACAAACAAAAAAGCGAATGCAACAATTGGAACGCGCCGTTGTCGACAACGGCGGATTCGTCGGGATGCACCTTTAATCTCTCCTAACGAGTTTTGGACTCCTCGAGAGCTTTTCGAACAGACAGGAGCCCCTCTGAGGCACTTTCGATTTCGCTTTCGAGGGTTGCCATTTTCTTTAAATATCGAGCATGCAATTCATCATCTCGTTTCAAAGCGATCATCAGTTCTTTTATCCGTCGTTGCTCAATGGCCGCGCTTTCTTTAGAGACGGATAGCTTTGTTTCGGTAGCTTTTAACTCGTCGTACTCTTCTAATTTTTTGACTCGGCCTTCAATTCGTTTCCGAATTTCTGGCGGCATACCTGCTGCGTCCACGAGTTGTTTAAGCTGAAGCCAGTTTGTATCTTTTGGCCATTTGGTAACGACTGTTTCGGTTTCCAAAACATCCTTGTTCGCAGTCGATTTGCTTGGCACTACGACACTGTATCGAAAGCTTGTCGGCTCGGATTTTTGGACTTGTTTTCCATCGCGCTCAGGCGTCCAATTTCTATCGGCAGGCTGGTGCTCAATCCAAACAGTTTGCGCGGCCTGACTTTCGTTGGTCAGCGAATATCGGACAATTCGCTCAGAGACTTTAGTTCCGATGAGTGTATCTTCGCGATCCATGCGATACGTGGTTTTCGTCGAATGTTCAAGTTGTATTTCGCTCGTGATTTCTAAGGATGTATCGAGAGCGTAGGTGACCAGTTGCGGTACCTGGGCAACTAGTCGAGGAAACATAATGTCTCCAGCATATCCACTATCGGACCAGACCGTTCCCGGACCGCCAGGCAGTTGGTAACTATCCTGCAACGTGATTTGGAAAGCGGACAAAGGATGCTTCTTGCTAACGGATGCAACATAGACGCGGACGTCGTCAATGATTCGCGGAATCGCAGGCAGGAAGACCGACTCCGAGGTACCAGCCCGAATCGAGACATTTGGAAGTCGAATATGCACGCGTTTTCCTGCGATCCCTCGCGACAAGTCGCCAACAGGAAAACTCATCCCGAGTTGCGAAGCTACATCACGGCTTTCGCCATCATGGGCTGTTGAACTTCCGTCACTTTGCGGTGGTGTATAACCACCAAAGGCGCCTCCCATGGAACCACCCATCCCTCCCATGCCGCCTCCTGCCATCCCTCCCATGCCGCCTCCTGCCATTCCTCCCATGCCCCCCATTCCGCCACCACCGAATCCTGTTTTGGCTCCGCCTCGCGAATTCTCCATCGGCTCATCCGCCAGAAGCTCTCCCATGTTGCGTTTTGGACCTGCAGCCAATGCCGGTGGGGCAGCTGAAAACGGAGAGGGGATAGGCATGTTGGCACGTTGGGCTCGATACACTGTACTAAGTGGTGCATGGAAACCTAACGGCTGATCGACGATCAAGACCAGCTCGACGTCGATCCAATCCATGCCGCTCGTGTTGTCGATGACTGCCGCAACGACAAGCTGATATTCACCGTCGATCTTGGCAATCCGATAGGAGCATTTCCAAGCCGCTGTCTCTGTTTGAAAGGCGAGCCCCGCTGGGCCAGGAACCTTTTTCTTGAGTTTCAGAGTTGCTGGCGAACGCGTTGCGATTGGCTTAGTTAGGTTGCTCAGCGCTTGATCCAATTGTGTTTGCACGGACTTATCGGCAAACAAGATTTTGGTCGTGGTGGAAAGCACATGTTGCTCGAGCCCTTTCTCCGTACGCAATGTGATGACCTCGATTTCTTTCCCTGTATGCTCTTGGTCCGATTGCAACTCCACCGCCACAATGACTCCAGACATCGAACTCAACTTTTCGGTTAGTTGAATCGCATGCCCCTTGAGGCCTTGAAGCAACTCTGCCCTCGTCTTACTATTTTCGGACGACAGAACTTGAGAAACGATGTTATGACGATCCGCGTTCAGTTCGTAGTCGACTCTCACGGAATCGAATCCCTTGAGCACAAGCGACTTCAGAAGATCATCCAATTCGTGACGAGACAGCGACAGCATTAGCTCCACGTCGCCCGTCTCTGTGGATTCGTATTCGAAAACACCTTGTCCTGCAGGAAACAATTCGACGCGTGTCAACTTGGGCCCGTTCTCCACCTTAGTGGTTTCGGCAGCAGTACCGTCCGAAAAACAAATTTCCTTGCCGATCAGGAAAATCCCCAGGGCGATACACACCGTAGCATTATTGAACATGCGAAACCTCGAATTTGAACTCTTACGTTGCAATAATCAGCGGATTACTGACACGTACCCAAAGAGACGCAATCGAAATGCCAAACCAAAATAATATCGCATATGGGATCAAAATTTGCTCTGCTGACAAGCCTCACAGGCGAAGCGTGTCCATCGCACGTGGTTCCTACAACTACCTACACTGACGGATATCCCACAGGAAATCACTTTATGGTTCTGTTCCGTTGCTTCCTTACCGTTGGTCTCTTGCTCGCGGCAGATATTGGATTAACCCAAGATCGTGTTCGGTGGGTCCAAAGCACCAACCGAGTTGATAGCGAACTTGTTCAGGAACTCAGCCGCAAGCTGGATCAGCAATCGCCGATAAGCGGTTCGGACGAAGTGATCCCGCTGAAGCAACTCATGTCGATGTATCCCATTGTTGTGTTGATAGACGAAAAAGCGCTTGAAGTAGAAAACATCACAATGGATGAACCCTTAACAGTCCCTGTCGTTCCCGGCATCACCATTCGAAACCAATTGAAGTGGCTCCTTTCTCCTTTGCAACTGACCTATCTGGAGTCGCCAGGCTATTTGACGATTACCTCAAAGAAAATGTCCGCCAACGTAGTTCGACTCTACGATGTTACAGAATTCGTGAGCGTCACCAAAGGAAACTACAATTTTGAGGCACTCTTCCGTGTGATTGAGGAATCCATCGTGCCAGATAATTGGGTGAATGCCGGTGGTACGTCGAATATGATCGAATGGAGAAATCCCCAGTCCGCTTTCTTGGTCGTTACTGCTCCGGATGAAACGCATGAAGCGATTTGTGATTTATTCGAGTCTCATCGAGAACTCATCAGGCGATCGATCGCAACCGCCAAGTTTGGCCGTCCAAGCATTTCGCAGATTCGGTCAAGTACGATTCGTCGTTCATCGCTCCGCTAAAAACAGTTCAACGAAAACTACCGTAGCTGGATTCGTGAGAATTCAGCTACGAATCTTGGCGGAACCAACTGAATTCTGGCGAATCCAGCTACAAATCACGATTCAGAGCAAACTGAATTCTGGCGAATCCAGCTACAATAACTGAGTACGAAACGAGCTGAATTCTTACGAATTCTGCTACGGATCGTGTATACCGCTAAGGCAAGATTAGTCCGCTCATTTTCAATTGCGAGCCAACTTTTTTTCTCGCTTTGATTCTTATGTAGGGCGGTACAAAACGGCTTCGGTGCCCCATCGTGTCGATGCCGGCATCTTTGTTGGCATGGTTGGGTTCGACAATATCCTCGATCACCATTCCGCTTTTGCAAATACCGCCCAGGATCGATTCCAGGCTATGAGCAAACTCGCGCGTGCTGGGTTCGCGCAGCGGGCTTGGCTCGTCGGGCTTGGCGGCGATCGCGATAGCTCCTAGTTCTGTCTCGATTGCGTATTTACCAAGTTGCGTTTTTAGCGAGGCTTGTAAATTGATGGGTTGTTTGTGCT
The DNA here is from genome assembly GCA_947463915.1 of Planctomycetaceae bacterium. Classification (GTDB taxonomy): domain Bacteria; phylum Planctomycetota; class Planctomycetia; order Pirellulales; family Pirellulaceae; genus JBKCUI01. The sequence goes on along the minus strand of CANHVO010000005.1, from coordinate 28,507 downwards.
GGGAAACGTACAAACCGTTCGGTTTCAATACTCTTGATACTTCCGCGAACACGCGAGCCACTTCGGGCACATAACAAGTACTGACCGGTTGGATCACCAGATCAAACTCGGAATCGCGAAGCATCGGCATGTCCAGCATTGAGCCCTGGATGAGGCGGACGTTGAACTTGAGTTCTTGTGAAACGCGACGATCCAGTTCGAGCATTCCATCGCTGATGTCCAAGACAGTTACATTCGCGCCCGCTGCATGGTACAGCGCACTATGCCGACCTCCCGCTGCTGCCAAACATAAAACGTCCCAGCCTTGAATAGAACCACCAAGCCAACCAGAGCCATCGACAATCGCAAGCGGTCGACTCAGCTCTTCAGCAGTCACCGTCTTTGCCAAGATATGGCCCATTCTGGCCATCCGATCATAAGCTGATTGATTTTGCTGTTCCGATGTTGCGAGCTCAAGTTCGTCAGAGGCGTTCAATGAGATAATCCAGCCAAGGAAATAGGCAAGAAGCTGTGTGAAAATGACAAGAGTCAATGTACCCTAGTCAACCGCCCTCCGGGAGGGTCGTCCAGAGGCCGGGGAGGGTGAACTGAATTGTACAATTGTTACTGTCACTTCACCCTTCCCTCGCTTCGCTCGCCCCTCCCAACAACGCTGTGAAGCCTTTTCCTCTGGTAAGAAAAGGCCTTTCTGTAGCGAAAGTCGTCAAGACTTTCGGCTGCATTGCATAAACCACCGAAACTCTCGACGAGTTTCGCTACAAAATGCTTCACTGCGTGGCCCTCCCAGAGGGAGGGTGACAAAGCCGGACGATCCCCGAATGGCGAACTGCTACATTGATGCAACTCCTGCGGCATCGAAACTACCCCATAAAGGACAACGAGTGAACAACGAAAAAACTCCCCATTGGCCAGCTCTCGTGCTCCGCCTCGCAGGCATTTACAACATTGCTTGGGGAGGCTGGGTCATTTTGTTTCCCAATCATCTGTTCGATTTGACGGGAATTGCACGCCCAAATTATCCCGGCATCTGGCAATGCGTCGGAATGATTGTTGGGGTTTATGGTGTTGGATACTGGCTTGCTGCCAAGGACTTTGCGAGGCATTGGCCGATCATCCTGGTCGGCTTGCTTGGGAAGATACTTGGCCCGATCGGATTTGTTCAAAGTGCCGTAACAGGGAGTTTGCCGTGGGCTTGGGGATTAACCATTTTGACCAACGATGTCGTTTGGTGGCTCCCTTTTTTGGCGATGCTCTACTTGGCGTTCAAGGTCCGTAGTGCGCCGCAGCATGGAGGTCCCCACGATGCACCGTCGGGCGATGTGGAACAAGTCAGTCGACGCATGATGGTTTCCAACGGCCAGAGCCTATGGGAGCTCGAGCTAGAAAAACGGCTCCTGCTCATTTTCGTTCGACATGCAGGCTGCACCTTTTGCCGCGAAACGTTGGCTGAACTCAAAGCCCAGCTTCCAAATTTGCTTGTGCAAAACATCACGCCAGTAGTCGTCCATTTAGGAACTCCAGAGGACGGTGCAAAAATGCTTGAGCGAGCTGGGTTGCGAGATACGCTGCAGTTATCGAACCCCGAAGCCGATCTCTATCGTGCTTACGACCTGAAGCGAGGCCAATTGTCGCAACTATTGGGTCCACAAGTCTGGTGGCGCGGCTTCCAGTCAGCGATTCTCAAAGGGCACGGAACCGGCTCACTTGTCGGGGATGGATTCCAATTGGGAGGGGCGTTCTTGGTAGAAAAGGGTAGAATCATCAAATCCTTTCCAGCCAAAAATGCCGCCGATCCCGTTCCATTTGAGTGCATGCTCGAATAGTTAGGCGAGCGGCAGAGTCAAAACTACCAACCATAACCCGAAACGTAAGTGAGGGACCTGCGAAATTGCCTCTCGCTCACGGGCTTGTTGATTTAATACTTTTTTAAATGAATTTCGTTTAACAGGCCGCCGATCGTCTTACTTCACCAACAAATCCAACTCACTATGCCAAGCTCTGCTGAAATAGGACCTCTTAGTCTTCAAAACGTGCGTACACTCCTAGATCGTGCTGGGGTCGGCGAAAACCAAAATCCGGCCCTCGATGACAAGAGAGTATTGCAATCCGCGTTGGCCTTGGCCACCATTCTTCAGCAACGCGCTAGCCTTCTGCAAACTCCGCAAGAACGTCGCCAGCAAGCCGAACTAGACCGGATGCTGCAGCATCCCGAGGACAAATCCACTCTGACTCAGATCACCGACCAGAGCTTCCGCAGCATGCTTCCTGGCCGGGTCGTGGATCAAATGGTCCACATCCTCGATGTTCAAGGCGTACCAAGATTCTTCAGCGTCTTCGACCAAGCATTGCTAAAAGGCTTTCAATCGTTCGGCGAATACTTGCCCGGTGTTGCTGTGCCGATGGTCAAAGACAAAATGCGCAAGGAAACGGCCAACGTTATCCTTCCAGCAGAACACGATAAGTTATGCGGCCACTTGCGAGAGCGTTCCAAAGAAGGCTTGCGCATGAATGTCAATTTTCTTGGCGAAGCAATCTTGGGGGAACGCGAGTCCAGTCGCCGCCTCGACCGCTACTTGGCTGCCTTGCAGTTGCCAGAAATTGAATGTGTCTCGATCAAGATTTCGACCCTGTATTCGCAGATCTCGCCGCTCGCTCGCAAACACTCGATTCGCATGGTGTCGGACCGACTCGAATTGTTGTACCGTGCCGCTGCCAAAGAAATGTTCTTGCGTTCCGATGGCCAACGAATACCCAAATTCGTTTACCTGGACATGGAAGAGTATCGCGATCTGCATTTGACCTCCGAGATCTTCATGCACACCCTATCTCGCAAAGGAATGGAAAACGTGCGAGGCGGAATCGCTCTCCAAGCGTACATCCCCGACTCGTCGTTGGTTCAAGAAACCATTACTCAATGGGCAATGGAGCGTGTCAAAAGCGGTGGTTCCCCCATTACGATCCGCATCGTCAAAGGTGCCAACATGGAAATGGAGCGTGTGGAAGCCTCTATCCGAGGATGGCCTCAAGCCCCGTATCGTTCGAAGATCGATACCGATGCCAATTACAAACGGATGGTGCGATATGGATTGCGACCCGAGCATAGCGAGGCAGTCAGGCTCGGCATCGCGTCGCACAATCTTTTTGATCTGGCTTATGGAATGATGCTTGCCGCTTCGCAAAATGCAGTCGATCGCGTTCAATTTGAGATGCTAGAGGGGATGGCCAACCATCAGCGAAGGGCCATGTTCGAATTGAGTCGCAGTGTGCTTCTCTATGCACCTGCTTGCCAGCGCGAGGAGTTTATCAATGCCATCGGCTATCTCGTTCGCCGAATGGACGAGAACACCGGACCCGATAATTTTTTAAGGCACGCGTTTAAGATTTCGGCAGGCGGGTCAACATGGCAACGGCTTGAGAACGGCTTCCTCGAATCCGTCGAACGCATCGATACTGTTTCGGTGCAGCCGAGACGGCAACAAGATCGGCGGATTTCACCTGTCATGCCGCCAAAACCGGCCAACTGGCAGTCGCTGGTAAACGAACCCGACACCGACTTTTCGCTGGTTGCAAACGCTCAATGGGCGCAATCCATTGTCGAGAAATGGCAACCGCTCTGCGACGGACGAGCCACCAATATCCCTCTCTCAATTGGCAACCAAGAGCTGGAAGGAAAAGGCAAACGTTTTGAATCCATCGATCCATCGCGACCAGGAACGATTGCGGCAATCTACAACCAAGCCGACGAAAGCCAAATCAAGCTCGCTGTCGATTGCGCGAGCAGCGATCCTTCCGGATGGGGCGAGATGGACCCAGGTGAACGCTATCGAATACTACGAAATGTTGCTCAAGAGCTTCGCGTAGCTCGAGGCGAATTGATTGGGGCCGCCATCGCGGATGCTGGCAAAACGATACTTGAAAGCGATCCCGAAATTAGCGAAGCCATCGACTTCGTTGAATTCTATGCTCGATGCGCATTGGAACTGCAACGCGACACCAAATTCAAGGCAAAGCCGTCGGGAGTCGTAGTCGTTGTCAGTCCTTGGAACTTTCCTATCGCAATTCCATGTGGAGGTATTGCCGCGGCCCTCGCAGCTGGGAACACCGCCATCCTGAAGCCCGCTTCGGACACCGTTTTGCCGGCTTATGTCATGTGCCAGTGTTTCTGGCGAGCCGGTGTGCCTCGCGAAGCATTGCAGTTCGTGCCGTGCAGTGGTTCGATGGCAGGAACGCACATGCTGACTCGACCTGAAATCGCCCGCGTCATCCTGACCGGGGGAACCGAGACAGCGTTGACCATTTTGGATCAAAATCCGACATTGAACCTCTTGGCCGAAACGGGTGGAAAAAACGCTACTATCGTTAGCGGACTTAGCGATCGGGATTTGGTCATCAAGAATGTACTTCACAGTGCCTTCTCGCATGCAGGTCAAAAGTGCAGTGCGACGTCGCTGTTGTTGCTCGAAGAAGAAGTGTTCGAGTCCGCTGAGTTCCGCGAGCAGTTTGTAGATGCCATCGCGAGCCTAAAAGTTGGTTCGGCTTGGGACCTATCAACGAAGATGGGGCCGCTCATTCGACCACCTGCTGGCGACTTGTTGCGGGGCCTAAAGGAGTTGGAACATGGCGAGAGTTGGGCTGTGATGCCAACTCAGCTTGGTGACAACCCTTGTTCATTCACCCCTGGGGTCAAATGGAACACGACAGCTGGCAACTTCACCCACATGAATGAATTGTTCGGCCCCGTCCTCGGCGTGATGAAATTTCGTAGGCTTGGTGAAGCGATCCAGATGGTCAATGCGACTGGATTCGGATTGACCAGCGGGCTTGAGTCGCTGGACGATCGCGAACAAAAGATTTGGCGTGACTCGATACGGGCGGGCAATCTCTATATCAATCGGCCGACCACGGGTGCGATCGTTCTACGGCAACCGTTCGGTGGAATGGGCAAGAGTGCGTTTGGGCCTGGTGTCAAAGCGGGTGGACCGAACTATGTTTCTACTCTCATGAAATTCGAAGACTCGGAAACCGCAGACGTGCCCCCTGATTCAGGACAGAAGCCGGAATCGAAAGTGTTGTTGAGTTTTTGGGAACGGTTGGACCGGTCAAGTCGATTGCTGTTGGATTTGCCATTATGCACGACGACGCATATAGCGCAACTTCGGTCGGCAATTTTGTCTTACGATCGGTTTGCCAGGGAAGAGATCATGGTGGAACATGACCATTTCCAATTGGTTGGGCAAGACAATCATCGTCGTTACTTGCCAGCATCTCCTCTAAGGATTCGGCTTCACGAGGAAGATAACGTATTTGAAATAGCAGCAAGGTGCTCGGCCGCCATTGCTTCCAACTGCCGAGCAATTCTCAGTCACCCTGCCTCAGTTCATGAAGCGACCATTGCGGCTCTAGAGAAGCTTACGTACGAGTGGGCAGGCCGCATCGAGTTCGTCGAAGAGAGCGATGCAGAGCTCATCGCGTCGATTGAAAACGGGCAAGTGGCAAGATTGCGATACGCATCCGCAAGCCGAGTTCCTGAATTGATACGTCGCACAGCAAATCGAAATCAAGTGTTTATCGCTGACCAAAAAGTATCGACGGTTGGAAGCGTTGAATTGCTTTGGTATGTTATGGAGCAAAGCATTTCGTTCGACTACCATCGTTACGGAAATCTTGGCCCTCGATCCAACGAGAAGCGGGCGGACACGCTCTAGCAAGTATTATTCATTCTGAGCCGCGGGCGCTAACTTCTAGGGGAGTGCTATCTTCTAGGATAAAGAGACCGGTCTAGACACCCTCCCGCTGGGAGGGTCGAGCGTAGCGAGGGGAGGGTGAAGTGCCAACAACTATTGCACAAGTCAGTTCACCCTCCCCGGGCCGAAGGCTCGACCCTCCCCGAGGGAGGGTGACTAAGCGTTGCTCGGGTTTGGTACAGTCGAAAAAGGTTCCTAACTCGAACAGAGCATAAGCGTTTCAAGCCATGCTTTCCAATTTCCGATCTCGACGGCGGATAGATGACGACTTGAACTAGGGAACGCTATGCTTTCCCCCAATTCTGGACAAACCAATTCGACTTGAAGGATACCCGAGAGATCGACATCCAACTTGAGACTTAGCGGCTGTTTGTCGAATCGATTGGAAAACGCCGATCGTAGATCGAGCGATCCGAGCCGCTGCCAAGCTTCGCGTCCGTGTCGCGTGCCTTCGATTAGCTGCAAGACTTCAGGTAAATTCTCCTCGAATCGAAGAGAACGTGTTTGTGTCGCAGGAAGGCAGGCACCACGTTCAAACAAAAGCTTTGGGACAAAAGCCGCCCTGCTAGCTGCCAGTATTGGAATCGCAATATCATAGACAGCGCATGGAATTGCTTGGAACGATTGTTTCGTTCTGGGTGTCGTCTTAGTTAAGTTACATGCCTGAATGGCTGCACCACGAGCGAGCTCATTTTTCTCGAGCAAACTGAGACTGATCGCGCCCGGGACGCAGGCTTCTACTATTTTTTGTAGCGGCTTTAGTCGCATCATGACTCCAGCCAGCACAATGTGTTCTACCTCCGCAACTTGGATGCGAGCAGCCGCGCATGCGCCTGCGATAGCGTTACTCACTTCAGAACGCATGGCTGGCGCCATTTCCAATACTCTTTCTTGAGTAAGTCGCTCGACAATTGCCGAACCACGCCACTCAAATCGCATTTCAACGCTTGGCTTGACTGTCAAACGATCGATGACCAATTCGACCGTGCGTTGCAATCGAGTGGCTGCCGCCAAATCTTGCCGAATATCAGCACCGGTGAGTCGCTGCAGTTGGTCAACGAAGCACTGAGAAAGCACGCGAATCCATCGCTGAGAGCCACTCTTCCAGTCTCCGTGCGTCCCTTTTAACTGAACAAGCCGATCGTGGACCTCGACGATGCTGGCTTCCAGCCCCGTTCCTCCCAAGTGAACAACGAGGACTTTGCCATTTTCGACTTGCTGCCTGTCCAGACCTTTACCGAGTGTATCCAGCCAAGCCAAAACGATCGCTAGTGGCTTGTCTAGCAATTGTAGAACTTCGATGCCTGCAATCTGCGAAGCGACTTGGATGGCGCGGCGATGTGCCTGATCGTAGCAACTCGGAACGGTTACAACCGCCTGACTCGCTCTAGGTACTTTTCGACGCACATTAGAAAGCAAGCGATGCAAGAGAGCAGCAATGAGTACCTCCGGCGGCACGGACTTGCCGCCGAACGGTCTTTTTACGACGGGCAATCCAATCCACCTTTGCAGACTATGAAAAATTCCAGCTGGATGCGTTTGCCAGACTTTCAACGCCGATTCGCCTACCTTTACATGATCGTTGATACTCCAAAGCATGTTTCTCAATTGAGGCCCCTGCCCTTCCGACTGTTCGACCAGTTGCGGACCATGTTCGGGATGAAACCAAGCTACGGTTGAGGAGGCAAGACCTAAATCGATCCCAATCACACTGGTTTTCGTCTCCGATGACGGGACGATATCATGGACGCTCGTTGGCTGGCTTTTGTAAAGCCCTTTAAGATAGATACTACCTGGTACCTTTCGGATCGGAATTTCAGGCAGTCGCAATTCATCCAGGATTTGCAACAGATCACTGGCGGATGAAAATCGATCGTTCGGAGACTTGGCAACCAGTCGCTTGAAAATAGAATCGACCCGCAGATCAATACTTCGTCGGTGCTCGTACAGATTCGGAATCTCCTGGTGCTGGTGCGCTATTGCGATAGACGCCGGGTCTCCGTCGTACATAGGATGCCCCGTCAGGAGTGAATACAAAGTCGCGCCAAGCGAATACAGATCCGTGCGACGGTCGATGGCTGCGGCTTCTAGGCTCTGCTCAGGCGCCATGTACTGTGGCGTGCCTGAAAACCTTCCGTTTTGGGGATCACCTTGGTTCTCATTGAGCACTGCGAGTCCAAAATCGAGAACTTTGATAACCCCACGAGTATCCACCATGAGATTACCTGGCTTGATGTCTCGATGGATGATTTGCCTCGCATGAGCATATTCAAGGGCCATCGCTGTTTGACGCAAGACGCTGATAGCCTCTGCTGTCGAAAGCGGCCCCAACCTCGCAATTCGATCGGCCAGTGATTCTCCGTCGACGAGTTCCATAACCATGAACACGCGGTCAGACTCTCGCCCTGCGTCAAATGCAGTTACGATATTGGGATGCGAAAGCTTTGCAATCAACCGAATCTCATGCAAAAACCGTTGCGACATTTCCGATTGGAAATGGCGTTTCTCGTGGAGCAATTTGATCGCCACCATCCGCTGCATGACGCGATGCTCTGCTTTGTAAACATCCCCCAATCCCCCGGCACCGATGAGTTCAATCAACCGATACTCGCCGAGTAGCCCCAAAGGCGCCGCCGGAGTTAGGCTGTTTGGATTTAGGCTAGCGTGCTCTACACGCACAAGATAGTTCGAAATAGTTTGAGCAAATTCGGTAGCAGTCGCAAATCTTTTGTCGGGCGACTTCTGAAGAGCTCGAGAGCAAATAGCCACAACATCATCATCAAGATTTTCGACCAAATCTCTCAAGGAAGTTGGATCGGAATAAAGAATTTGCTGGAACAACTTGCTCCTTTCATTACTGCGAAATGGTCGTCGTTGGGAGAGCATTTCGTACAAGACAACTCCAAGCGAAAAGACATCGCTACGGGCATCGATCTCTTCAATTACCCCACGCACCTGCTCTGGACTCATGTAGTTTGGCGTGCCCGCAAAGCCAACAGAGGCAGAGCCATTTAAATTGCGAAACGCCAGCCCAAAGTCGGTTACGTGCGCTTTGCCGTTCCGCCTATCGATCAGAATATTCGCTGGCTTAATGTCCCGATGTACTAAACTATGTTCGTGTGCATGGGCGAGTGCTTCAGCAACGCTCTGCACAAACCGCAGAGACTCAATGATTCCCCATCGTCGATTTGCCATCGACTCCTCGAGCGTCTCTCCATCGATAAACTTGGAGACAATATAGACATGCTCTTCCTGGGTTGTACCGACATCATATACTGGCACAATATTAGGATGATCTAGCAGTGCCACATTTCTCGCTTCCTGCCATTCCACTCCACAAGCTTGAGGAACGCTGAAACTCTTGGAATCGATCCGCATGGACTTCAGGATCTTGATAGCAACTGGACGCTGCAGTTGTTCATCGTACCCTAGCCACACGATCCCAAATTGCCCCTCACCCAGCTTTCGAATCTGACGGTATCGGCCGATTTGAAGCGACGATTGTTCTATTCCAAAGGGCAATAAAACCGTGTCCCACGGATCGACGTCGTCTCGGAAGTCATCGGTTTCGTGGGTTTCACGGGTTGGTTCTTGCTCTGCCATCCCGATATTGTCGTCGCAAACCCAATCCAACGAAAGGGATGTTTGATTCGGGAATTCTAGGATTATCCCCAACGGTCAAGACAAATTAGAAATACGGCCGAATTGCCTAGTGCCGCTGAATTTGATCATGTCCCCATTGCAATCGCTATTCTGTAGCGGTTGAGTGAACGTGACCTCGATCAGGGAGCTTGATATGCAGGTTCTCCATTAAGTCAATGGCAGCCCGATAGCGAGACTCAACCCCTGCTTGTGGAAACAGTCCGCCGCCGAGTATCAACCCACTTAATACTATGACAGCCACACGTTCTTCCGTCTGACTGGCGAGTGGAATTGTTCCCGTTCGCTTCGTACCCGTGAAGATCCGGAAATAGGCATGTACCACCGCGATGCTGTTGAGCATTGTCGAGAACACAACAAAGCAACCAACGACGGGCGAAAGTGTAATGGCTCCGTCAATGAGCAACTCTGTTGCAATAAAACCAATCGTGCATGGAAATCCAACGCTGGCCAAACCGGTCATTAAAAAGAAGGCGGCCATAGTCGGCATATGGCTATACAGTCCATAGTACTGGTCAAGTGAAACGCGTCCTACTCTCGCTTCTATGCAACGCAGCGTTATACCGAAACCAGTCAATGCAATACCGACGGACATCCAGAGACAGAGCGCCCCAGTCAAACCGATAGGAGTAACCAATTCTAGTCCAACGAGAACCAACGAAGAGTGACTCAAGAAAAGGAAACTGAAGAATCGTCGAGCATCAGTTTGCACTAGTGCCATACACGACGCATAAACAGCAGTTGCAAGCGATAACAATCCAATCATTCGCAGCGCCCAGTCAGGTGACATCGGCAAGACCAAACGCATACACGCATAGGCTCCAAGCATCGGAGTGACAAAGAGCATTGCAGAACCAAACGAAGCGCGATCCATCATATCCGTCAACCAAAAGTGTGCCGGGACCGTACCGCTTCGAATCAGTACCGCGATCGCAAGCAAAACCGAACTGAGGGTCACAGAAGGGGTTTCGGATTTGGTTGCCAACCAAACTCCTGCAACAGCGCAAACCACAAAAAGCAGTTGATAAATCAGGAAAGGTCGAATGGATTGCTTTCGAGATTTTAATTCGGCAAGCATCGGGATGCAGGTAGCTGTTAACATAAGTACAAGCCACCACGGTTCCTTAGCACTGAGGGTGCACAGCGTTAAGGATTCAGCAATCAATGCCCATGAATAGGAGAAATTCTTTGTCTTGAACCCAACCGTTGCCAATAGGGTCAAGAAAAAACCTAAGGCTGTCAATGGCAGCAATGGCGCGCTAAACTCATCAACCACGATCAGCTCTCTACCGGTGAGCAGTTCTACCATACTCCAATCGTCGTGCGCTTCAAAAACATGTAGCGTGGCAAAGTCGAGCCAACTTACGGTTGCTGCAACCAAGGTCGCACCAGATACCCATAGGCAGCGCACTCGCGCCACTTGAGTATCTCGAGCTAAAACAACAAGAGCGCAACAAAAAGCTGGTAGGAAAATAGTCAGCTCTAAGTAGGGAAAGTGAAGACCAATCATAAGGTTTTAACGTGTGAAGATAAGTGGATTTCGCAAAAGAAAATTACGCGGCGCCGTTTGTATTCGACTCGTTTTCTTTCGGTGCTTCGCCCGAAAGAAAACGAAGCCAACGCTGTTCAAGTCGATCAAGAAAAAGGAAAAGTGATCGAAATGGCCGGACCAGATACTCATTGATGGCCGAGTCCATGTAGCCGCGTTCCAAGGCAAACCGGTAAATTCGAGATTCCCATCGTTGTGGCAACCAACCAAAGAACCGAAGCGAGCCATGCGACAGATGGCCTCCTATTGCGTTTTCCAAAGTCTTGTAGTCTCGCATGAGCGTTGGCGCTCGCAACAATTGCAACGATCGCAGACAGGCATGCCCAATCATGTGAATTAAGGCGACATACAAGAATCCACAGCCAATCTCGGCCACAATGATTCCGACCTGACAGACAGATGCGTACGCCAAAGAACTTTTCACGTCTGTTTGAACACGCGATGTAAACGCAGCAAAAATCGCAGTACTTACTCCAAGCGTAATCACCATACAACGCAACAGTGGCGAAGCATCCATCAACGGCGAAATCCGCATCAATAAGTATGCCCCTAGGTGGATCGATAGTGCGCCATAAAAAACAGCGCTTGACGGTGTTGGGCCCTCCATCGCACGCGGTAACCAACCAGAAAAAGGGATGAGTCCCGATTTTCCGGCAGCTGCAAAAAGCAAAAGGCCCCCAACAAGTAGTGCACTGTATCCTTCGAGTGATGAAGCACCATCCGGCCAGGCCGCCGAGCCTGTAATCTTGGTGAATTCGCCCTCATAAGACAGGTGATGCATAACGATTGCGGCCATTAAAAACGATGCATCGGCGATTCGATAGATAGCCCAAACCCGTTGTCCGTTTTGAACCGGTGCCGGCCGTTCGTGAAAGTAAGCAATCAAAAGGGCTGAGGACAATCCAACCAATTCCCAACCCAAGAAAAGAGTTTCGATCGTGCCTGCCAAGAATGCAAAAAGTAGTCCCACCAAGAACATGGAATAGAAGATAAAGAATCGCTGGTAGCCCGCGTCCCGATGCAAGTATACGTTTGCAAAGGAGCCGATTACCCCCACGAGAACAAAAGACATCACCGTCATTGGGATGCTCAGTCGGTCAAATACAAACTTGATATTGAAGTGAAAATGCTCTTGATTGAGATTCACAAAATTACCAAATTCAATGCTCTCAAATCGCGATCCAGTCCAAAGCATTACACCCAAAATTGTCAATGAAGCCGATAAGCCCAGCAATACGTTGATCTTGGTCAGTCGATCAACCGATGCCTCGTCAAGCGGCTTCCCGAAGAGCCCCATCAAGCCGAGAATCGCTAGTGTGATGATAGGACAGGTAACTACGATGAATCCTAGGAAGTGAACCATTTTTCTATTCGAATCGATGCTTATGAGTTTTTTGAAGACAGCTTGTGAATGGCATCCATAAAGACCTCAATCACTCATTGATTATTTTTGCAAAGCCTAAATGATTGCGCCATCCACGATACCAGTCATAAGATCGAGAAACCGTGGGAATCACGTTAGGGCTAGGGTGGTAGGCGACAAATTGACCGTCAACGAAGCGCTGAATATTGTTTGACTCAGGGGAGAGGATCGCGATTTGAACCCACTTGTTTCGAATGAGTTTATCGATGTTTGGATTGCGATGCATGACGGAAAGCAACGCTTCTTTCGTTGACTCGATAACGAACAAGATACGTAGCGGTTCGTGTATCTCGACCATCTGCTGGCTAAGCCCTGTTTTTAGGTCGCTGGCTGCCCCCTCCATCACGCCAAGAAGAGAAGTGATATTGTGGGGTAACTTTGAGCCACAGCCATAAATAGAATTGTCGACGGTCGAAAAGTAGTATTCGAGGCTTATGCCTGAACACACGGGAATAACAGCTTGAAGAATCCGGTTAAGCACTTTACTCGAAGCGTCGTCTTGGCTTGGATCGTAGGAGGTAAGGAAGCACCGTCGGTCCATAAAGAGGCCGCGAGTCCGGAGCCTGCGTCCCACGAAGCAGACTGCATTTGTCGCGTGATTGTACTCAGGTCTCGCTTGAGCCAAATCCTCTGACCTTGCTTCGACATGTCGCAATGCAGCTTCAGGTGAAATGGTAAGAGGTGCTAACTCAAATCGCCTTGATCGCTCTTGAGCATTCAATGCTCGAGCCGTGTCTAGTTTGGCTTTCGCGAAAAGAAAGTCGTCCTGGTGGGAGGTCGGCAATCGATCGATATCAAGGTATTCAATGCCATCATCACAGGTGTTATGGTAACCAGCCACGAAAAAACAAGTCGACGGAAGTGCCAACCCTCGAGATTCAAGGAGCTGCCGAACGCGTAAATCGTTTGCCATGAGTGCAAATGCGCGGGCATTCGGCCCACCTCGACCACCACCACAGGCACCACAGTTGTAGGCAGACTCATGCGGATTGTTGAGCGACGAGGAACCGTGCCCAAGGATTACCACTAGGCGAGAAAAGCGATTGAGTCCGATGTCCCCCAACAGTCGCTCAACAATATTGGCCATCTCATCCAGCGTGAATCCTTGTTTTAGTGCTGCGTCCGCCGCGTCTGAGCCCTCCTTTTGAGGCAGACGTTCAATACAAAGATTGGTGGCTGCAGGAGCACGAACCAGTTTGCTCGCAAAGTGCTTGGCTCTTGAGGTAAGCCGCGGTGCTAGAACGCGAGCGACCATCGGTAGACTGGCAATCGAACCCATAATCGCGGTCAACGTCCCTGCGGCCATGGAGCGACTGCTAAGGTGAAATTGGTGCGACGCCTTTCCCAATACTCTGCGTGCTTCGGCTTGGCGACGCTGCAGCTCTTGCTGGGACAGCTGACCAATTTCATCCACAAAATGTTGCGGTTTGACTACGACGGGACAAAGCGGAATGTAATGAGCATCGGTAGCGGCCCTGAAAAACATGGCCACGGAAAAGAAGCCAGCAGCTCCAAATGTCTCAACTCGAGGCTCGACCTCTTCAAGATGACGACGCAACGACTCTTCCCGATCATCGATACAGGTAACCAATTGAAAAAGTGGTACTGTCGAGGAAGGCAATTCCGTAGGGACTGGATTTTGGCTAATGGCATCAAGTGCCTGAACTCGATAGTTTCGCTCATAAGCCGCATGAAAGATGCGACGGCGTTCAAGTGAACGGAACGCGCTGACTTCCCGCATCAGTGATTGCCATTGGCTGACTTGCAATCCAGCGAGCCGAATGGGTGACCAATTCATCAACTGCGCAATCTGAAATAAGGTCATCGCACGCCGTTGGACGCTTTGATAGATTGGTTTTCGATCATGAAAACCAAAAGCATCTGATACGCTCGAAATGGATAACTTACTGTTCAGCAGTTTTTTGCACGTCTGCTCGGGCAAATGCATCTTGAGGGAATATCCAAGAACAGATCGATCCAGTAACAATCGTACGGCAAGGAACTCAAGCAACGATCCTTTCGGTAACGGTTGAGGCGTCCATGCGGCATTGGATTCCAATTGCCAAACCATGCCGGTCCAACCAGGCAACGCCAACAATGCGGTTTGGATGTATTCATCCACGGAATCATGGTCGATACCAAGTGCGGAGAGTGACCGAATAATCGAATCTATTGGCTTATCGTCGTGGGACCATTCCTCACGCACCAATGGAATGAGACCTTGCATCCAGCTGTCGGTAACCTGGGACTTGCCCATGAACATTCGCAGAAAGCAACGATAGATTCCTTGGTCTCGATGGGGCATAATCCATTGCGCGTACCCCTGGTCTGTAAAACTACCCAGGAACCGAATCAGCAATTCATGAACCGGTTGGTCGCAGTCGTACTTGGTGGCCGCGAAAACGATATCGCGATGACGTCGAGATGGAATCTGGCTTGCTCGGCTATCCCCAGCGACCTCTGCGCCATGCCGGCAGACTCGGTACAGTAGCCCCAAGGTAAAGCTTCCCCATGTGCTGTCCGTCCAACTTTCGATTTGATTTCGGTTGAACTCAACAAACAAATCGTCAACAAATCCTTCAATGGGACAAGGACAGTTTTTTGCTGCGGCTGGAAAATCTCGCATGGTCCAATGCCGAACAGCATCGACCATTCCTCTTTCAGTGGTAACAGGTACGTCGGATCGGAATTTTCGAAGCGCATCGGTTCCAGCTATAAACCATTGCAGTTCTTTGTCGTCTCCGGCTCGAATCACGTGGTCCAGCATGACGCGTCTCAATTGGCCACGCGTCGACTCACCAAAAATGAATTCATGCTCACGGTCTCCCAAGTCTTCCTTGATGACAGCCGCGAGATCCTCTGGAGTGATTCGAGCTCGCTCGACTTCGATCCGGTATTGTGACTCCGGCAAATAGGGCTGCGCATGGTAGATTCCAAGTCCCTTGATCACCGCATCCTCAAACAGGTCGTCCTCAAAAGCGTGAAGCGTATTGTGATGAACGAAAACTGCGATGGGGCCTTGCGCCGGCAAAAAATGGATTGCATGCTCAATCGCGTGATGAATCGCGTTCGCCCAAACTGCAGACGCCCCAGAATGGCCGGACTCGGACGTTGAGGATTGCGAATCCGTAGTGTGAGAATGGTTGGTCAAAATGGTTCCAAAGAAATCGAGTACAAACTTTCGGACTGAGGCTTCACCCCTCAAAGTCCACCTCCAATCGTATCCTACAACCTCAACAGCTCACTAGATTGGAAACAGAAAAGGAACCTCCTATTTTGATTACAAACCTGTTATCGCTCAGAATCAGCTCTGCATTTGGACAAGCGGAGCCTTGGCTCAATTGCCGATAGAATTGGCGCAAACGCCAATGGAGGCCCCACAGCGGCTGCCAACGGAAGAAACCCAAACAATAGGAGAATGAAATTTTTGGGTCGCGTCGACTTAGCTCGAGGGGCGGCAGCTAATTCGCTCATGAAGCTCCGTAATGATTCGGATCGCGTTCAAAAGGTTGTAGACCAATAAACCGATGGGCGAGTGCAAAAGATCAATCGCTTTGGATGTGCATCGGCGCGAGCCCAGAGAACAATTTTGAAATCGGCAGTTTATGGTTTTCCGTCCCTCAAGGTTTAGCTTCTTGTACCGTGAACCAGATGCGCACCAAGTCGGCAAGCCGATCGACACCCATTTTCGACATGGCTTTGGACCGTCGCGATTCTACCGTTCGCATCGCAATGTCCAGCTTAACCGCGATCGATTTGTTCAATTCCCCTGCGATTACCAATTCGATGACATCTCGTTCTGCTCTGCTGAGCGATGCAATGCGTTCACGAACGACATTTGGTGCGACGAATGAATTTGTGTTGCCATCAAGTCCAATGTCAATGGAACGTTTGGCCATTCCGACGACGCCGATGACATTGCCCTCCAAATGCACTGGCCGACGCCAAAGATCAATTTTCATTCCAACGCGAAAGTCATCGCGAAGCTCGCATTTGCAGCGGTGAATTCGATCAATTTCAAAGCACTTAGCTGAGTGGGCGAAGCTTGTATTCCATTTATGATCGGTCAGTCGGGAATGAAATGATTTCCGCTGCCAGTTTTCGGGTCTTATCTGAAGCACTTTCCACGACGACTCACTCAAATAGCGGACGGTACCTTCGATGTCATAAGTGAAGAAAACAAACTCCGCGCCAGGGCCGCTTGCTAGCAACGACAGGATGCCAACCTGTTCGGTAAGCATTTCTTCAGCCTTTTTGGAAAACTCAGGTTTGGGAATCATGAATATCTTCGTGAGAATACTGTAGGTCTCGATAGGGGAACTCAAAGATTCGTATAGTGACACGGCCAAATAGAAAGCGCCCTTCCTCGCTCAACTAGGGACAAGCCTCTGCCAGAAAACCCTCACCCTCGCCAAAAAACAGACTTCGGAGCCGTGTTTATCGATATGACTCCTACAATCAGAATCCTTTCATCCCCGGGCTCACCTCCATCGCAAGCGGATCAGTTTGATATACTGAGAGACTGTCTAAGCCTACCGATTCTCTCCCTCCCTACTAAACGCACTCACCATGAAACAACATCGCTTGTTCCCCCTTACCCTCCTTCTACTTGCTGTCCAAGCAACAATTTCAAATCCCCAACAACTTAAAATCGCCCATGCAACGGACCCGATTGCAGCCGAACCCAATTCCCCTCCGAACGATCGACGGCTTCTGCCGCCGAAAGACCTGAACGGTTATTTCCCTTTCACTCCCCCCAAAAGCAAGGCGGAGTGGGATACCCGTTCGGAATATGTGCGGCGCCAGATGCTGGTATCGCTCGGTTTGTGGCCGATGCCGACCAAATCGCCGCTCAATGCCGTCATGCACGGCAAAATCGATTTACCTGAATACAGCATCGAGAAGGTCTACTTCGAAAGCGCTCCTGGCTTTTTTGTTACCGGTAATCTATATCGCCCTAAAAACGTCAGTGGGAAAGTTCCCGGCGTGATGTTTGCTCACGGGCATTGGCAGGACGCACGGCTCTCTATCGAATCCGAAGCGAACCTTCTTCGCGAGATCGCAACCGGCGAAGAACGATTTGAAAAAGGAGGACACAGCCGTTTTCAATCGATGTGCGTTCAGTTGGCGCGAATGGGCTGTGTCGTCTGGCAATGGGATATGCTCAGCGATTCCGACTCGGTTCAATTCTCTCGTGAAGTCGTTCACACATTTGCCAAACAACGACCTGAAATGAATACGACAAAAGACTGGGGATTGTATAGCCCTCAAGCGGAATCGAATCTGCAAAGCATCCTCGGATTGCAAACGCTCAACGCAGTGCGATCTCTCGACTTCTTGCTCAGTATTCCTGAAGTGGATCCCACTCGAACCGCTATCACCGGAGCAAGCGGTGGAGGTACGCAGTCGATGATCTTAGCAGCCATCGACCCTCGCATTCAATTGTCGTTTCCTGCGGTGATGGTGAGCACCTCCATGCAAGGTGGTTGCACGTGCGAGAACTCTTCACTCCTACGTGTGAACACAGGCAACATAGAATTCGCCGCGTTGTTTGCCCCGAAACCTCAAGGCATGACGACCGCGAACGATTGGACCAAGGAAATGGCAACCAAAGGCTTTCCCGAGTTGAAGGAAATATACTCGTTGCTTGGCGCCCCGAAAAACGTCATGCTCCAACGAGGCGAGCATTTCCCGCACAACTACAACGCAGTCTCGCGTTCGGCGTTTTACACTTGGCTGAATCAGCACTTCAAGCTCGGACAAAAAGAACCCGTGATCGAGCGCGATTTCGAACCTCTTTCGCGAGAGCAACTCACCGTTTGGAATACGGAACATCCAGCTCCCAAAGAAAAAGGTCCTGACTTTGAAAAGAAACTTTTGAAATGGCTTGCCGTTGACGCTGAAAAGCAAATGCTTAACGCAGCCAAATCATCAGTCACTTTGACCAAAGATATCGGCGGTGCAATCGAGGTCTTGATCGGACGAAAGACCGCTGAAACCGGAAACGTCACATGGGATCTCAAGACCAAAAATGACCGTGGTAACTTTGTGGAAATGGTTGGCCTGCTGAAAAATGCGCACCAAGAGGAACTGCCTGTTACTTGGCTTTACCCAAAGAAATGGAACGGCAAGGCCATCGTTTGGCTTGATGCCAATGGCAAGTCAGGACTTTACTCTGCCGAAGGCGTGCTAAGACCTGCCGTTGCGAAACTTGTCGAATCTGGTGCGACGGTGCTCGGGCTCGACATGCTGTTC
This sequence comes from Planctomycetaceae bacterium, assembly GCA_947463915.1. GTDB lineage: Bacteria > Planctomycetota > Planctomycetia > Pirellulales > Pirellulaceae > JBKCUI01. Next base: position 9,876 of record CANHVO010000005.1, on the reverse strand, counting down.
CAAGGTGACTTTCTGAAGGATGGAAAGCCGTTGGCTCAGACGCCTATAGTAGCTAACCCACGTGAGTTTGCAGGTTACACACACGGTTATAACCATGCGTTGTTCGCTCAAAGGACACATGATGTGATGACCGCGGTCCATTTCCTTCGCACGGCGAAAATAGGTGACCACCCGAATCCATCCTCGGTCGCACTCGTAGGCTTGGGAGACGTCGGACCAATCGCCGCTGCTGCCCGGGCTATACTCGGAACATCGATTGACAAGGCCGCGATCGATACGGCCGGATTTCGGTTTGCGAATGTACTCGATTATCGCTCCCCAAATTTCCTTCCAGGCGGTAGCAAGTATCTCGATATCCCAGGCATGCTGGCAGTGGCGTCACCAAGTCCGATCTGGTTAGCAGGCGAAGGAAAAGAGCCAGCCCTCGTGAGCGAAGTCTACAAGAAAGCCAATCGAAGCGATCTCGAAGTTTACACAGGCGATAAAGCAGCACAGGAATCAGCTGCTGTGACATGGTTGCTGCGATGAATGTGCAGTTGAGCGTGCGGAACCGTTAAGACTGCAATGCGGTGAAGCATTTTGTAGCGAAACTCGTCAAGAGTTTCGGTCGTTTATGCAATGCCGCCGAAAGTCTTGACGACTTTCGCTACACAAAAGCATGGTTTTTGCGGCGGAAAATGCTTCTCCGCTTTGCCAAGTCCGGGCCAATTCGCTTAGCACCTTCGGCTATCGCGAGCCTGTGTAGCCTGGGCTGCCGCCTTCGGTGGCAAAGAACTCAGCCCAAATGGGCATGTGCGTGCTAATCTGATACGCTTGATCGATCGACAAATTCAGTTGTCGCAGAAAATCGACCACGCCAGTCCGTCCGGTGAACTCGTCCGTTGCTCGCCCGGGAAAAACAAGATTGTCCAGCATGGCTTCGCCTGTTACGGTGGTTGGTATCCCCTCCAATGCAAAGATCATCCCAGCATTTCGCAGCGACTGCATCTCGCTATCTGAGTAGCCAAAATTCCCCAGCAGGATAATGTCGTCTTCGGATCTTCCGTCTTGACGTACGCTTCGAATGAGATCGGGAAGTAGTTTGAGTTCTTTGCCGTTGGAAAGCGGATCAAGCCGTACATTGACCAGCGTAAATGTGAACGCTTTGTCGCTGGGAACCGCTTTGCAGCGAAACCACCCAACCAAGGGATCGAACTCCATTAAGGCTTGCGGGTCGTCTACAGTGTAAAGCTGTGGACGATCTGTCTCTACCCGATCGGTGTCAAATAAGAACGCAAACTGCTGTTGATTGGATTCAGTACCAACGCGTGGTCCGATACAATAGTCGTAACGCCGATCGCTTTGATTCACTTTGTCGAGCAACTCGGGAACGATGTTGTGTTGCTTGGATTGGATGTGCTGCAAGGCGATGACATCGAATTGCCGAATCATCCGAGCAATCGTTTCAATGACGGCTGCTTTTCTCAGTTTGGTTTCATTGAATGCCTCGATGCTAAATGAGGCGATGCGTATCGTGGGAAGTTGGGCAGAGCGGTTAGGATCTCTTGTCAACACGCTATTGCTATTGGACGCAGTAGGCCACACAGGCGTGGACTTGGAGATCGTTTCTGTTTTATTGAGATTTTCTGCAGAAAAAGTGTTGGAACGAAAGTGTTCCCCGAGGGATGAGTTCGAAACCAATCGACTCGAGGTAGTGTCTAAGTCCGAGTGGAAAGTTGGTATGGTCGAAGATTGCGTGCTGGAAGCGTTTGGGGATGCAGAGGATAGCGCAGCGAGTTTGGTTTGCAGTTGTTGCCAAACTGACGCAGTGGAATCTTGGTAGGCGATTGCAAAGCCTCCAAGGATACCTGCAATCACCACGTAGCGTTTTTTTAACGAAAGCATAGTAGAGGAGTTATCGGCAATCCGCCCGGAGCTGCTCAACACAAGGTTGGTGGTTTCGTTTATGGCGCATCAGGGTTTTGTGTAGCGAAAGTCGTCAAGACTTTCGACTGCCTCACTTAAACGACCGAGACTCTTGACGAGTTTCGATCCATGTGGTTCTCAGCGTTGCCCAGCATGGGCGAGTGCCTTCGTTAAACCAGTCAAGCAAAATGCATGGGTTGCGTCGTCTTTATCACTTGATCGAAACCCGCTCGAAATTGATATTTAGGTTAAAAAAGAGTGGGTTCGACTTCGATTTCGGTTGAATTGGCTGATACCGATCGATCCGAAGATTCTTTCTAAAGTAATCCCCCCCTTTGAAACGAAACTAGGTGCAGGACGGCTTGATCTGCGCTGGACAACTCTTATGAGTCAAGTCCAGTTTTTTGAAAAGCCTGCCAAGTTGATTAGGGGGGAAAGTGCTTGCAATCCAAGATTGATTTGCTTGGATGCAGCTATGGGTGCGCAGATGCTACGGCTTGAAGGCGTCACCCATGGTGCAGGCAGATTCTCTGTCCCCAGTCTTCTTGGCTGGTAAGCCGAATTCGAATGTTTGGGTTGAGCAAATGCGTTCCGTCGTAGGGGTGCGGTTGCTCGTACATGCTCAAGCTAAGGATTCGAGTCGGTTCAAAAGCAGGTGAGTTCGCCGCGAAAGCAGCAGAGAAGGAGCTTTGCGTTTCGTACTGCGAACAAGTCGGACTAATGATGTTAATGCCCAGACCCAGTTGTCATCCGGCGGTGGATCGGTTGTGAAGACTCTTCGGAGTGATAGCAAATCGGTCACGTTTGGGTTCAACAAGGGCAAGTACCGTCATGGGGTTAGTACGCATTGTGCTTATCCCGGACTCACTCACTATTGGAAGGTAACGGAGACCAAAAATATGAAGGTGTTCACCACAGGCCAGGTCGCGAAGATCTGCAAGGTGGCCCCGAGAACCGTCAGCAAATGGTTCGACTCCGGCCGACTCAAAGGGTACCGCATCCCCGGTTCACAAGACCGACGCATTCCCCGCGAGTATCTAATCAGGTTTCTCAAAGAGCATGGAATGCCGCTTGGGGACTTGGAAGATGAGGCCATGGCCAAAGTTTTGATCGTTGCACAAGATCAGGTCTTGATCGAAAACTTGAAGCGAGAACTGCCGCAAGAACGAAGCTTCAAAGTTTCGGTCGCTGCAAGCGGTTTCGAGGCTGGAATCCAAGCGGAAAGTTTCCACCCAGATTGCATGATTGTCGACTTCTCAGTTGGCAAACTCGAAGCATTGCAAATCTGCCAAAACTTGCGCAAGAACGCGGATTTCACCGAGATCATCTTGATTGCGTTGCTGCCAGATGACGGCAACACAATGAGCTTCGATCGCTCGAGTATTAACGAGACTTTCAAGAAACCATTTGACGCACGTCTCTTGGCTGAAAGACTTCGAACGCTGATCGGGGCCAAAAAGGAATTGGTCTAACCACCAAAGTTCCTTTATCCGAAACGAAACAAACCTTCGCTGGCAAAATCAGCGAGGGTTTTTTCGTTTTATGAGATCGTTTCGTTAGCAGAACGGCGCAGGTCGTCCGGTGATCCTGAGACACTAGTGCTAAAAACCGGAAGTTCGTTCCGTTTTTGATAAGACAAAGGAGCTTAAAAAAACGAAAAAGGACACCCTCGAATAAACGAGTTCATGTTGATCAATGACTCTCTTCGTCCATAGCCATCATGACCACCGAATGGGGAAAGTAATAATTGATTTTCTTTCGCCTTTTTTCGTTTTTTTCGGCAAAAAAAAGGGACGGGACTTAAGACTTTTGGCACTAGCCGAGTTGACGGCAAATCGGCCCCACCAGAATTCTCGTACCAAGACTACTGAGCACCAATGAATAGAATTGCTACCGTAAAGTCTTCCATTCATTTTGCCGCGTGTGTCAAAACGAGTTAACCACGAAAGACTCGAAACACACGAAAAGCAAGACCTTAAGCCCCTTAAGACCATGCGGTACCGACAATCGGGCACAATGGAAGTTTTCGTCCTGCTCCACTTTTCATCGTGTTTTCTTTTCGTGTGTTTGGTGTATTTCGTGGTTCGCTGAATCGCGGTAGTTTGGTCGCCACCAATATTCGACTTCAAGGCTTCGTCCGTTAGACGCGAAAGGGGTCAGGTCCAGGCCCACCGAGCACCGATGAATAGAATTGCTACCAAAAGGTCTTCCATTCATTTTCCGTGCCGAACACTATTGGACCTAACACCATTTCTCTGCCCAGCCTTTTGCTTGCTTTTATTGGCATGCATCACCGCGTTCCATTTGAGCGTTGGTGGCGTTGAAGATCATGTACATGTCCTGTGTCGGCAATCCAAGAACATCGCTTGAAAGGACTTAGTTGCGGAGATCAAACGAGAGTCATCGAAATGGATCAAGACACAAGGCCAAACATACCACGACTTCTATTGGCAAGGTGGCTACGGAGCCTTCTCTATTAGCCCTTCAAACGTAGCAATGGTAAAGACCTATATCGCGCATCAACGCGAACACCATTTGCAGGTTACATTTCAAGACGAATTTCGAAAGCTCTGCAAGAAGTACGAACTAGAACTTGATGAACGTTATGCCTGGGACTAGACCACATGGCCAACACCGGTATGTCAAGGACATCCAATCCGCCAACCGCACGATACGCCAACGGCGTTGTATTCCATAGCCCAGGGTCGCGGCGTTGCCGCGCACCCTGGGGCCCCGTCGCCCGTTCGCAGCGATTACCCCATCGGGGTTGGACAATGGCGAATGATGATTATCGGCACATGCCGGATTGAGAACGCGATGACATCGACCGATTTCGAACCGTTGATTCGTGCAATCGGTGCGGTTGTAAAACCATGCTACTCTGCTGGAATTTGCTTTTTGCTCATTCCAACGAACAACAGGACAACACACAGTATCCCAAAAGGCAAAAGCGACATCAGTTCCGTCGTAGGTGCCCATGCCTCTAGCTTGATCATCTCCAGCCATTCTTTTTTGAAGTTCATAAATGAGATCAATACGGCAGCGATAGCTCCGCCGGCTATATAGCCTGAGCTCAACAGAACAGCTGGACTTGAATCGTCTTCACTTCCCGCTTTGTTGCCTTGCCACTTGTCGACCGCCATGCGAATCATCCCACCCAAAAAAATGGGCGTCGATGCTGCGAGAGGCAGATAAACTCCAACTGCAAATGGTAAACTTGGTACACAACTCAATTCAAGGGTTATAGCGATGAGTGCCCCAATCAACACCAACCCCCACGGAAGCCTCCGATCCAAGATCCCATCGATGATCAGTTGCATCAAGACGGTCTTTGGCGCATCAAATTTACTTGCCTTAACGCTTTTTCCGTCGTCGTCCTCAGTCAAGATTCCATTGATGCCTGGATCCACTAGATATACCGGCTTACCTGCATCATCCAAAAGATAGCGACCAGCCGGTAACGGGGCATCTCGTTCGGTTCGCCCTACGTTTAGCACGTAGTAGTCTTTAGAATCCGCGGTTGAATACGGCCCGGATCGCACTCGATCCAGAGGTAGTCCTTTTACGTCGACTACCACACTAGCATGCTGCTCCACAGCTTTTTTGCTGTATGTCGAGTTTGCTTCGTTCATCGCTATAAGAACAAGTCCGACAACCAAAGCGGATGTCAGCGCGCCGATCAAAATACTTAACTGCTGGGCGCGTGGCGTGGCGCCGACAATGTGACCAACCTTGAGCGCTTGAGCGGTACTTCCCCCATTCGAGGCTGCCACGCAAACGACGCCAGCGATAGTCAGCGCAGTAAGCTTGATCTCCTTATTGATCGTTGCAACCCCCATCCACTCCAGTCCCAACAGCATGAGGCATGTCAACAACAACGTTGCAACCGTCATCCCAGAAATCGGATTCGATGAGGAACCAATTTCACCTGTTAATCGCGAGGAAACGGTTACAAACAAAAAGCCAAAGACAATGATCATGGCAGCCCCTGCCATTCCTGTGTATCCAAATCCTAGGCCCAACTGAGGAACCGCCATTAGTCCCACAACCAAAAGTAGACTACCAATCAAGACGTACGGTAGTGGGATATCGCGATCTGTTCGGCGATTTCCTTGTTTTGATCCATCCTTGGATGCAAACAATTCTTTGAGGCTAGCCAAGATTGCGCTCAAGATTGTTGGAAGCGCTTTGATCATGCTAATGATGCCACCTGTCGCAACAGCGCCAGCACCAATATACAGAATGTAACTTGAACGGATTGCCGATTCATTCATGTCCTTGATCAACTTCGTCCCAGGCGCAAGCGGAGCTTCCAACCCTTCGCCAAAGAACACGATCAATGGGCACAGCACAAGGTATGCTAACACTCCTCCCGCAAACATGATCCCTGCAATCCGAGGCCCAATAATGTATCCAACCCCCAAGAGCGACGGGGACACCTCTGCACTGAGTGTTGCCCCTTTGAGTCCAACCGCTTTCCCGGCCGCATCAACATAGTACAGAGCAAATGCAACTGCGTCTTTCCAAAGATGCAACGCTTGCATACAAAACTGGTAGAGAAAGCCAAGTCCGAACCCGGCAAACACCATGATTGCAGTTGATCCACCCTTTTCTCCCGCAAGCAAAACTTCGGCACATGCTTTGCCCTCGGGAAAAGTCAGGATTCCATGCTGCTTGACAATGAAGGCTTGACGAAGCGGAATCATCAATAGAATCCCCAACAAACCACCGAATACGCTTACGGTCATAACTCGCACGACATCGATGTCGAATCCCAAAAGCAAGAGAGTCGGCATGATCAGTCCTACGGCAAACGCCAAGGACTCACCAGCTGATCCCGTCGTTTGCACGATATTGTTTTCTAGGATCGTTGTTTTCCGAGCCCCGGTAACCTGAGAAATCGCCCTAAAGAGTGTGATTGAAAGCACGGCAACTGGGATCGAAGCCGATACCGTCAAGCCAACTTTCAACACCAGATACATCGATGATGCACCGAAAACGATTCCAAGCAACGCTCCCATAACGATCGGGAACCAAGTGAACTCCGGAATGTTGGCTTCATCAGCGATAAATGGCTTATGCTCAGGAACAGTGTTTGTGCTCATAAATTCAAAATTCTGGATTGCTAGACGAACTTGGCGGGTACATGGCGAGAATAGATTGTGACCCTTTTTGCAGTCGATCGCAACCATGCCAAAATTTACCTGTGACATAGGCTTCAAGCGCTTCAAGCCTATGAAAACGCTCATGCACAGGCTAGAAGCCCACTGCTTTCAACATCTTTGCTTTGCCGGCTCCTTTGAAATCCTATGGGAGGGCGAGGCTCCTGCCGAGCTTGCGGCGCCACGGTTCGGCAGGAGCCTTACCCTCCCGAAAAATAAATTGCATGGGGTTTTCGCTAGCTTTCCAAGTATTCCTGGCGTTTCCGGAATTCTCTTTGCCAAGCTCATGGAACAGGCTACAATCCCGGATGATCGACGTCTGGTGAAGGATCATCAGACAACCGCTTAGGGTAAGGACACCGTTATGAGCACGCGAACGAGTCTCGTTTCTAATTTTGCTTTTCGCTTTATTTTGGCGATAGCACTTCTTTCCGTTGTCGCCAGCGCGAACTCTCCTCAATCCAATGAGCCCCAACTTTCGGAAACTCGGGCGACCGAAACGCCCGCCCCGAAGCAGGAAAGTTCTGACCAAGAAGCTCCTCAGGAGGACAGCGAGGAGACACAATCTGATGACGACAAAAAGCATGCAGGGCATTCCGATGCCGAACGTATGGGTGAGATTCTGGAGTCGCTCGAACACGACCAAAAACAACTCCTTGCCCTCGAACAGGAAATGGATAACCCAAACAGCGAATATGCCATGGCCGAAAAGGAATTTCGATCAGCCAAAGAGGAGATGGAATCTATCGCGGAGAAATTGGAAGCCGCCCGCAAAGCCAACGACACATCTGCCGTTGAGCATTTAGAAAAAGAGCATTCATCGCTTCAACGGCTTCGCAAACTTGCCGAAGACCGATTGGACCTCGCCATCGAAGATCGGAAAACACTCCGTGAGCAAAAGGTTACCTTGAAACGAAAAATCGAAAATGACAAAGCAGCATTAGCAACAATCACCGGTGAGAACGAGGAAACGAAATCCGAAAAGGAGGACACCACAAAAGAAGCTTCGAAGTCGGAGCACTCCCGCCAACGCGATGCTCATAGTGCGTCCGAACACGGTAACGCATCGAACAATGAATCTGACCACCGTGACGAACGGGACTTTCACAAACGATCTGATGCGGACTCCGATCGATCCGAAGAGACCAAGATCGATTCCGATTCCGATGCCGACGAACAGAATCCAGAACTGGCAAAAGCGGTAGAAGAAGCGGAAGCAAAGGACAAAGAAGCGGACGAAGCTCAAGAAGAAACTCGCTCTATTGCTACCCGTTTGGCCGACATCCAAAAGCTAGTCGTTCAGGAACAGAAAGAACTGACGCTCGCGCGAAAGAAAGTCGATTTATCCAGCGCTGCCCAGCTTACACTTTCGCAGGAACTAGCTCGCCGAACAGCCGAACAAGCAGACACGTCCGAGTTAGCCGAACTGAGAACGTCGATTGCAAACGCCAGCAACAGACTCATTCAAGCCAGATCGGAAGTCGCCGAAATCAGCGAGCGTCTCAACGATCACCGCGCCGAACAAAGTAGTTTGCAATCGGAACATATTGTTGCACTACACGAGGCAGAAAAGAAGCGCCAAGAGGCCAACGAGGCTGAGAGTCGTATCGCAGCCATTCGCAACCCTTTTACATTGCACAACATATCGCAATGGGTAATTGAGCACGGTCCACCCATTTTGGCCATCGTGGCCGGGATGTTCATTTTCAATTGGCTCGCTTCCTTTTTTGCGTCCCGATCTGTCCACCTCGTCACTACCAGCTCAGGTCGAGGCTCAAAAACCGAACGAGAGAACCGGGCAAAAACGCTAGTCGGGGTTTTCCAAAACGCCTCGACCGTCGGTATCTTTATTGCCGGTGCAATGATGGTTCTCGACGAAGCCGGCGCGAACATTACTGTTTTGATGGGGGGAGTTGCCGTCATCGGTTTGGCCGTTGCCTTCGGCGCTCAGAATTTGATCAAGGACTACTTTTATGGCTTCGTGATGCTGCTGGAAAACCAGTACATGCTGAACGACTTCGTTCGGGTCGGTGGGGTTAGCGGTCAAGTCGAGCGGATCACTCTGCGAATGACCGTTTTGCGAGACTCCAACGGCGTGGTGCACTTTATTCCGAATGGGACCATCAACAGTGTTAGCAACGAAACACACGGATGGTCCAGAGCGGTCTGCGAAATCGCCGTAGGCCATCAAGAGAGCCTCGATCGAATCACCGATATCTTGAACTCCATCTCTCAGGAGCTCCATCAAGACCCCGCGTTTGGAAGCCTATTGCTTGAACTACCGTGTTCCCCCGCCATTGAAAACCTAGGCGAATCAGCGATGAACCTGAAGATGTCCGTCAAGACACTTCCGAACAAACATGGGACGGTCAAACAGGAATGGTTAAAACGAATCAAGAACCGCTTTAGTGAACTTGGCATTCAGCATCCGTATCCACAGCGGTCTGTCTATGTGAAGTCCAACGACGACGGTTCGGCTCGTGACAACAATCCGAGTTATCGATCGGGAGGCTTTAGGCAAGCGGGATGATGGCTAAACGCACCTTAAAAATCCAACGAGAGTATCCCGGTCGCATGTACGCAATCGTCGCGGAGCGACGTGCGACAATGTCGCCCTTCGCTCTGCGAAGGTAGCGTGCAGCAAGACCAGCCATCTATCACAGTCATACTCGTTTAAAGCACAGTCATACTCGTTTAACCCGGATTATTCATTCATATCGCAAACAAAAGTGGCCTCTCCTGCGTATAAGTTGTTGTTACGAAGCAACTTAAGGAACATCAGGGAGGCCGATCTTGAGTATACAGTCTG